>CAYVXQ010000119.1:0-2727 GCA_964454625.1 uncultured Candidatus Saccharibacteria bacterium | reverse complement strand
TGTCATTCTGAACACATTCACTTCGTTCAGTGTAAACTCCGTGAAGAATCTCATTCTGACGCGGTTTTTACCTTGTCAGAGATTCCTCGCTAACGCTCGGAATGACATTTTTAGGGATTTTTCTACACTCTCATAATACGATTTATCGCCTTGTGCGGGCCATTTGAAAATTGCCTTTTATCAACCGGGCATAATGCGCTTACTTGCCAAATCCAATTTTTTAGAATATATTGGAGTCAGAAAAATAATTTTGCATACCCCAATGACTAACAAAAGTTTAGGCAAACAGGGCGAAGATATTGCTGAAAAATATCTAAAAGACAGGGGCTACAAGATATTGGTCCGCAATTTTACCAAGCGGCCCTGGGGCGAGATTGATATTGTGGCAGAAAAAAAAGCTAAGCCCTTCAGCTTTCTCCAGACCAAGCTCGTTTTTGTGGAAGTAAAATCCATTGTGAAAAGAAATGATTTTTTCCCCGAAGACCAAATAACTGACAAAAAACAAAATCAACTGCGCAAAATGGCGCAGATTTATCTTTCAACCAACAAGCTGCCCCTGAGCACTGCCTATCAAATTGACATTTTAGCCATTGAGTTTGACGGCAATAGTCAAGTTATAGCCATCCGCCACCAGCCCAACGCCATTGAAGATAATTATTAAGCAAAAAAATTTTAATATGCCAATTACAAAATCAGCTAAAAAAGCGCTAAGACAAAACGCAAAACGAAGAAAAAGGAACATTGAAAGAAAGACAAAATCAAAAGACCTAATTAAAAAGGTGCGAAATTTAATT
Source organism: uncultured Candidatus Saccharibacteria bacterium (assembly GCA_964454625.1). Classification (GTDB taxonomy): domain Bacteria; phylum Patescibacteriota; class Minisyncoccia; order Minisyncoccales; family CG1-02-41-26; genus CG1-02-41-26. The sequence goes on along the minus strand of CAYVXQ010000119.1, from coordinate 1,933 downwards.
GCGCAAAAAAAGTTCGCCGAAGTTAAAAAATTACTGCCCCGACTTTACAAAACATTGGATAAAACCGCCAAAGTCGGTATTATTAAAAAAAATACGGCTAACCGCAAAAAATCCCGCCTAACTAAATCATTGAACAAGGCATTATCAGCCAAGTAATTGAGGGGTCGGGGAGTTTTTCAATTATTTTATGCGCAAGTTTGGCTGGGACGGTCAGTTGTGTGGGGTCAGACCTCCTTAAAACTTCTGCATTTAGCTTGAGGGAGGTCTGACCCCGCACAACTGACCGTCCAAACTTGCTATTCAGTTATAAAAACTCCCCGACCCCTCAAGTAATTATTAAAAAACCCCACCTTCTCCTAATTAGGAGAAGGTGGGGTTTTTAAAACTACTTCATCAGCAGCTCCACATAAAAGGTGCTGCCCTTGCCCCGACCAGGTGACTCAGCCCAAATTCTGCCTTTGTGCTCTCTGATGATGTTGACGGCAATGTAAAGGCCAATGCCTCGGCCCAAGGTATAAACCTTCTTGGCTTGTTCGCCTCGTTCAAATTGACGGCCGAAGATATTTTTTCCATCATACAGTCATATCTATCAAATTGAAATTTCGTGTCTGAATTTTCCAGTCCAGTATACAATTTTTGCTTGCTCTAAATTCATTGGAAGGGTAAAATAGGATAATATAAAAACCATTATGAAAGAAGTGGAACTTCTTTTCAAAATTGACAGCGATGCTCAAGCACAAATAATCAGGGAAAAACTGAGACAGTTTTTTGTTAAAAAATTTCGCGAGATTGACACCTATTTTTATCCCCCGGACAAGGATTTTGCTGTGAGCGGCAATGGCCGCGAGAATTTACGGGTGAGGAAAAACGAATTAAAGCAAGAACTCACTTACAAAAAAGTTTTTTATAACCAGGGTGTTTACTCTCACTCAATTGAGAAAAATGTCTCAATTTCTGATGCCTCTGAAATGGTAGAAATTTTGAAAGTAGCCGGCTTTCGAGTGCATTTTATCATGGATAAAGAAAGAGAGGTATTTGATGAAGAAAAATTTCACATTACCCTAGATTATGTGAAGGATTTGGGAGCTTTTTTAGAGATAGAGTGGCGTGGCGAAGTGGACGATAACGAAGTAGAACAGATTCAAAAATTTTGCTTAGATAGGGCTAAAGAATTAGGATTAGAAACGGTTCAGGACAAGGGCTATTTACGGCTACTTGAAAAAAGAGCTAATTTGTGATAGAAATAATGGCAATTTAGCTCTTGTTGCACATTTTTAATTAATATTACGAAAGGAGTAATAAGTCATGATGCGCGTTTTGTTGGTTGATTTAGGAACGCCCAGAGATGAAATCAGTGAACCCCTGGGCATTGAAACATTGGCATCCTATGTTGAGGACGAGTTTTCAGATCAGATTATGCTTAATTTGAAGTCGCTGGAGCTCGACAACCTTAAAAGCATAGAGCCCTATTTGGTTGAGAATTATCAAGTAATTGGTCTTTCTACTAAAATTCGGACTTATGACCGCCTTAAGGACTCAATGGAAGCGATTTATAGATATTCCCCTGATAGCATAATTGTCGTGGGAGACATTCTGGGTACTTACGCTTATGATGAAGTTTTAAAGAAGTACCCTATGGTTATTTGTGTTCGGGGCGAGGGCGAGAATAATTTTGTAGAACTTTTAAGGCGTGAATTATCTCCTAACAACTTATCATTAACAGATATTCCTGAGAGCGTAGAAAAACCCCCGAAAATGTCATTCCGAGCGTTAGCGAGGAATCCGACACGAAGTGTCGCCCTGAGCGGAGCGAAGGGTCTCATTGTTTGAGATCCTTCGGTCGCCTAAAGCGACCTCAGGATGACGGCTGGTGCCATCAGATTCTTCACGGAGTTTACACTGAACGAAGTGAATGTGTTCAGAATGACAAAAA
>CAYVXQ010000118.1:0-2762 GCA_964454625.1 uncultured Candidatus Saccharibacteria bacterium | reverse complement strand
AATGTGCAAGTAAATCCAGAACCATGAACGCGCGAATTAAATAATCCTTTCTGCCGTATTTTATGCTTTCGCCGTGAATAATTTTGTGTCTGTTAAAACTAAACGGCGTAGCAAGGGATTTGCCCTTTTGCGATCTTTGAAACAAAATATTCAAAAATATATCGTTCGCTAAGTCGTCAAGTTGAGTTGTCAAAACTTTTGGTTTTGACTTTTTGAATTGCGTTTTTCTGCCAATCTTTTTTACTTTTCCCGTTTTGCCGTCAATCCAATCGTCATAATCGCAGTCCCACTGGATATTTTTTGAATTAAGATAATCGGTCAAAGCTCCGTCAATTTGAGTTATCAATGTCGGCAAAACAACATTCGCTCCGTTTACGCCTTTCTTACTCGTAATTTTTACAACCTCAACACAGTCAGTCAAAATTTTATATCGTTTTTTCAGTAAAGGTCTATTTTTCCAGTCGTTCACCATTCCCTCTAAATTCCGCCAATTTTTTGCTTCAAAATATTTGATAAACAAGCCATTGACGGCTTTGTCTTGCCTACCTTTCTTTTTATCAAGTTTCACTACTTCAAAAATAAAAGGCATTGGAAAGCTCGGCGTGATAAACCATTTGTATTTTTGTAAAACTCCAACGGCTTTTTGTTCGGCAATATTATATGTTTTCTGAAAATTCGCCCAATAGTTTGAAAAATTATCGAATACTTTTTTATTTTGCTCTGTCCATTTTTGCCAAAAGTCAATTTGAGGGCGTAATGATTCGGCGATAATTTTTGCGGTTGCTTGATACTGTTCGATTGCTGGCTTTATGGATTCAAAAAGCCGTCTTTGCGTGTCGCTAACTTGCTTGGCTACCTCTGCCAAACCTCGCATTGACTCTTGAATGTAAGAAGTGCCGTCAATGGCCTGCTGAATTACTGAAGCATAATTTTTACTGAAAGCGGTTAAGGTTTCTTGCGCTGACTTAATGATCGGCTCAAAAGTTTTCCTCAATTCCTCAATATGCTTTTCGTGTCCAACAACCAATGCTTGCTTAAAATCCTTAAAATAATCGCCAGTATCCTGAAAATATTTGAAGGTATGATTTTCGTTTTTGACAAACGCCTTCGCTAACGCTTCAAGCTCTACATCTGATGTTTTTTGAAAATCGCCAAAGCTGATTTTCGGCTTAACAAGTTGATGAAACAATATCTTGGCAACAAAATCTCTGTCTTTTGTGGTTTCCTGCAATATTTTGGCAAATTCTATTGTGTCGCCATAAGAAACATACTTTAGTTCAATATCGCCTAAAGTTTCGGATTTTGTTTTTGTGTTGTGGCTATTCAACACTAAAACGACTCCTTTATTTTTCAATTGTTCTGATTTCTTCGGCTGTAAGTTCATAAAGTTTATAAATTGCCTCGTCAATTTCGCTGTCAAGTTTTTCAATATCCCGCTTTAGCGAATTATGTTTGTCGGTGTTGGCGGATGTTGCTTGCAATTCCTTATGAAGTTCAAGCATCATTTCCGCTTTCTTGGTGATTTTCCCTTGCTCGGCTTGGCTTGCGTTTGGAATTGGGAAAGTTGCTAGCTCTTTTACCTTAAATTGCGGAAATGTTTTTCGTTGGAATTTGTCAAAAGTATTAACGAACCAAAAAGTTGTGATTTTAGAATTGAGAACCGCCAAAGCAAAAAGCGGATCAATGCCGTTGAAGTCGTAAATAATCATGCTGTTTATATCATTCAGCAAGTATTCTTTTGTAAAAACTGCATTGATTGAATGAGGAGGCGGCGAGGGTATTTGTCTTACTAAAATTCTTGGACTCGTAAATAATTTTTCGTCTCGTGGCGCGGCTAAGCATTCGCCATATTTTAGCCACCAGCCGCCCCAATTTATTCCGTATCTTTTAACATCTTTGCCCTCAAGATATTTTCCGTAGTCATTACTTTCTTTTGACTTGCTGTGATAAACACGATTATTTTTCATTGTGTCAGTTTGCACCGGCTTTCCTTTGCCTGTTTCGTATGCTTTCAATCCAGCTTTGACGATAGAAAAAGAATCAAGAGTTTTTGAACGATCTATGATTTTATCCAATATCGCTGATTTATCTTTGCTTTTCGCTAAAGCGATATTGATGATGTAGTTGTTTTTCTTGAATTGCGAAACTGGAAAATCACCGACAATCGCAAGCTGTCCGTCTCTAAATTCGCCAAGTTTTACATTGCTTGATTTGCCTTTCTTGAAAATAAGCAAACAAGTGTCAACATTCGCCTCGCCAAAAACTTTGTCAAAAATATTGATGATTTGAAGATCGCTTGTTTCTTCAAGCAAGAATTTTCTAAGCGGCGAAAAAGTATCAATCGTAAGCCAAGTGTTTGGAATGATAAAGCCGAAATGGCCGCCTTTTTTGAGCAAGCGAAAAGCTCGGTCAATAAACAAAAGATAAGTGTTTAGCTGGTAGCTTGCGAGCGGAAAGTTTTCGTAATAATACTGCTTTGTTCTTTCGTCAAAGTGTCCGCCTCTGGCGAAAATATAGGGCGGATTGCCGATAATGACATCAAAACCGCCTTGCTCGAAAGCGTCTTTGAACTCATCCTCAAAATTAAAAGCTCTCTGTTCACGGAAATCAGGACCAAAATATTTTTCCAGTTTTTCGGCATTTCCCGAAACAAGCGAATTGCCGGAGCTGATATTGTGTTGAAGCGTTGGCAGTTTCGTTTTTTGCGACAAAACTTTGAGCAAAAGGTTTAATTGAGCGATTTCTACCGCTTGCGCGTCAAG
>CAYVXQ010000117.1:0-2786 GCA_964454625.1 uncultured Candidatus Saccharibacteria bacterium | reverse complement strand
AATTCAGTGCCGGCTTAAAATATAATCCTTATATTGGCAACTCTTACACTTCTTCTATTTTCATTTCTCTGGCTGGCGTCTTGGAAGAAGCCAAGAAAAATCAACAGATTGGTATTGACGGCTACGGCGGCGGCGCCAGTTCGATTTGCATTAAGGGAACGGTAACCACGGAGAAAGGATTTAAAAGCGACCTTAAAAATCAACTGAAAAAAGGCAAAAAGTTAACCATCAAACAATACCTCAAATGGCGAGAAAGCCAATGATATCGATTCTATCCGCCTTAAAGTTTAAAGACTATCCTTTCTGGGAAGCCGAGTTATCCACAGTTTTGCCCTTGACATTTTTAAGGATTGGAATAGAATATAAATACTAACACCCCCGCCCCTATCCGCAAGGATAATGGCGGGTTTTTTTATTTAGTCAATTTACGGTAAAATAATTGAATGGTTAAAGAAAAACAAAATAAAAAAGAAAGAGTAGTTGTCTTTTTAGACGGGGGTAATTTTTATCATCGGTTAAAAGACCCCGAAATAGCTTTAAAACAGTTACTTACTTTTGACTATAAAAGATTTGCCGAATGGCTAGCCTATGGACGACAGATTATAGATTGTATTTATTATGTAGCCCTGGTCCGGAAAGAAGTAGGCAATACAAAAAGCGAAGAGTTAGTTAAAGACCAACAAAAATTATTTGCTAATCTCCAAAAGCAAAATTGGAAAATAAAGACAGGCTATATGATGAAACATGACGAGGATTATAAAGAGAAAGGGGTGGATGTAAAATTAGCAGTGGATATTTTGGATATGGCTTATCAGGATAAATATGATACTGCCATTATTGTTAGTTCGGATACTGATTTAATGCCCGGCATTATTAGAGCAAAAGAACTAGGTAAGAAAATAGAATATGTCGGTTTTTCTCACAGACCAAGTTTTGCTATGCAGCGCTATACTAATTTAAGTCGCCTTTTAAGCAAAATTGAATTAGAACAATTTTTTCCTAAAACTCTATTTAATTAACGAAATGAAACAGATACCACCCTCGCGGCTGGGGCACAACTAAAGAACAGCAGCAAATGATTATAAGCGATCTTAAAAAAGCCGAGCAAATAGCGCAAAGGTTTAATCTTAAACTTGTTGATGCATCTTTATCCCCCGAAGAGATTTTGAAGCAAATTAACAAATAATTATAATTAGGCGTTTTTTTGGTAGAATAGAATAAGATGTTGAGAATTTCAAAAAAAATAAAAAGAATTTCTAAGGGGGCACAAGCTTCGGCCATTCCCCAATTTCATCAACTTTCTCTGGCGAAAAAAATAAAAATTATCGCCAGATTTTCTTCTTTAAACAAGGAGGACTTAAAACTAATGAAGCAATATCAAAAGCTGCCTGATTTTATTGATTCTGAAAATAATTTCGGGCCTTTTAAAATTGCCGGCAATTTTTTGGTTAACGTTAAAGATTATTTTGTGCCCATGGAAATTGAAGAACCTTCAGTGGTGGCAGCTGCTTCCCGGGCGGCAAAAATGGTTAGAGAGGGCGGCGGTTTTTCTGGGAAATATCTCGGAAATCAAATGATAGGCCAATTACAATTGATTGGAATAAAAAATTTTAAAAAAGCCAAAGAAGAGATTTTGAAAAATAAAGAAGAGATTTTAAAAATAGCCAATAAAACCAATGAATTTCTTTTGAAAATTTCTGGAGGAGCAAAAAACCTGGAAGTTAGAAGGCTAAGAAATTTTTTAGTTTTGCATTTATTTGTTGACCCCAAAGACGCCATGGGAGCCAATATTGTCAATACCATGTTAGAGAAAATTGCTCCCTTTTTGGCCAAAATTACTAATGCTAAAATTGGGGTGAGAATAATTTCTAATTTTGCCGAAAAGAGAATTGTTTTTGTTGAAGGCAAGGTTCCAATTAAAAAATTGGCCCTGGGAAAATTTTCCGGAGAAAAAGTGGCCCAAGGGATTTTAGCTGCTCAGGAATTGGCTGAATCAGACATCTATCGGGCAGTCACTCACAACAAAGGAGTAATGAATGGGATTGACGCAGTAGCTGCGAGCACCGGCAACGACTTTCGGGCAATTGAAAGTGGCGTCCATAGTTTTGCTGCCAAAGATGGGAAATATAAACCCGTAACAAAATGGAGATTAGAGAAAAAATTTTTGAAAGGAGAAATTAAAATTCCTTTAGCAATAGCCACTGTTGGCGGAGCTACTTCAACAAAAAAAGCCAAATTGGCCCTGAAGATTTTAGGAGTAAAAAATGCCCAAGAATTGGGAATTGTTACCGCCTCAGTTGGTTTGGCTAATAATTTAGCTGCCCTCTCGGTTTTAGGAACCGAAGGTATCCAAAAGGGTCATCTAAAACTCCATCAGGAATTTTTAAGAAAAGTAAAAAGATGATAAAGGTTAGCGCGCCGGGAAAAGTTCATTTGATTGGCGAACATGCCGTTGTTTACGGCGAGCCGGCCATAATCGCTTCGGTTAATAAACGCACCTATGTTAGCATTGAGCCCGCTAAAAACATAACTTATCGGGACTTGGCCTGGCCGGATATTTCCCATACCTGGAGCGTAGATGATATTTTTGAAATAACTCAAAAAACCCTTAATCTTTGGAATACCTGTAATAATAAGCAGAGTTTCTCTGAACTTTTCAATTTTATTAAGGAAAATGGTTATGAAGGATATAGGGCTTCGGTTCTTGGCGTTGCCCTGAAGATGTTGGAGATTAAAGATGGATTTTCAATAGAGATAGATAGCCAGATTCCGGTTGGCGCCGGACT
>CAYVXQ010000116.1:0-2790 GCA_964454625.1 uncultured Candidatus Saccharibacteria bacterium | reverse complement strand
ATAAGAATGAAAAAAGTTTTTGGACGAATATAAGAAGGGACAGCGGGGAATTGAGGTTTTTTATAACTTTTTTATTCGTTCTTATCGCAGGAGTTTTTTTATGGGTGGGTTACCAATTAATAAAGGCAGGGACTTTTGGAGATTGGAAAATTGCTTCAAGTTTTAAAGGTTTGACACTTTATATGACCAGTATTTCGTCCGGTTTATTCGTTATTTTATCCGCTATGATTATACTTGTTTATGGGTTCCCAAAAGTAATTAAAAATTTGTAAATTTTAAAAATGTATAAAATGCAAAATCAGACGGTGGTGGTGGGAATTGTGCCAAGAAAAAATCTTTGGGATGTGATTCAAGATGTGAGAATGTTAAAACTATAAGCCGAGTAAAAAGTCAAAAAATTAGGAAAATGAAAAAAGGGAACAGTCCCCCCGAAGGAGAATGTCAATGCAAGAGTTATTTACAATTTGTCTGCTATACCCCGCTCCTGCTTTTTGAGCGGGCTTTTTGTTTGACAAAAGGCAAGAAAGCAAATAAAATACGCTATATGCTCAAAGAACTCATTGACAAGTTTTATTTGGATAATCAGGATAATAAAAAACAGCTGCATTTTTATGTTTCTGATGCGGGCAAATGCCCGCGAGCGATTTTTTTTAAATTAAAACAAGCGCCGGCTGAAAGGGCCGACCCGCGGATTTTGCGCATTTATGAACACGGCGAGCAGTTGCACCGCCATATTTATAATATTTTGTACCGACTTAAAATTGGTTTAACCACTGAAATACCTATTCCAACCCAAGAAATCGTTTCCGGGAGAGCCGATGCTATTTTATGCTTGAATGGCGAGAATTATGTTTTAGACATAAAGAGTATGAATTCAATGATTTTCAAGAACTTGACCAGCCCCAAGATTGAAAATGTTTATCAAATCCAGCTCTATATGCATTTTTTTGCCATTAAAAAAGGGCTTTTACTTTACATTGACAAGGACCGCCAAGACATTAAAGAATTTGTGATTGATTATGAGCCTGCTTTAGTTATGACTTTACTGAATAATTTTCAGGATTTAAAGAGTAAACTTGAAAACAATCAAGTGCCTTCGGCTTTAAGCAATTATCCTAAAAATTGGCAGTGTGATTATTGCCAATATAAGGAGATTTGCCGTTTAGCCGGACAAGAAGGTCTTGATTGGAATGTTTTTAAGGATAAAATGAGTGCAAAAAGTGCCTAATGCTAAATGTCTAATGTTAAACTTATCTCAAAAGTCAAATGTCAAATGTCAAATCTAAATCTTAAATCTCAAATCTTTTTAATTAGTTTTAAGTTTTGAGTTGTGGTTTTGAGATTTGAGTTTTGAACTTTGACATTTTGTTTGGCATTAGCCGTTTGGCTTTAGACATTTTTAATTTAAAAAATATGGCGCAACAGTTTATTATTGAAGGCGGAAAAAAATTAGAAGGAGAAATAATAGTGAGGGGCTCAAAGAACGCCGCGGGGGCTGTCATCGCGGCCACTTTGTTAACCAAAGAAGAATGTTTAATTGATAATTTGCCATTGGTGCAAGATGTGCTTAATTTGCTGGATATTATAAAAGAGATGGGCGCTCAGGTTGATTGGCTGTCAGAGAGAAAAGTTAGAATTAAAGCAGGAGATAACTTTAATCCGGAAAAAATTAATTTTGAGAAATTTTCCAAAGCAAGAACATCGGTTCTCTTGATTGGCTCTCTTCTTGGCCGGGTCAAGGATTTCAAGGTTTCTCGGCCCGGGGGGGACAGAATCGGCTTGCGCCCTATCACCACTCATTTAGAGGCCTTGGCTGAATTAGGGGTTGACATTAAAGAAGAGGGGGATTTTTATTATTTCTCAAGGGAAAAACTCGTAGGCAGAGAAATTGTTTTGCCGGAATTCAGCGTAACCGCCACTGAAAATTTAATGATGGCTTCTTGTTTGGCCGAAGGAGAAACAATCATAAAAATTGCCGCTCAAGAGCCCCATGTTCAGGATTTGGCTCTGATGCTCAATAAAATGGGGGCTAAAATTGAAGTAATTGGCCCCCATTCCTTAAGGATTCGGGGCGTAAAAGAGTTAAAAGGAGTTGAGCATAAAATTATACCCGATTATGTGGAGGCGGGAACTTTTATTGTAATTGGCGCTTTAACCGAAGGGAAGATGACCATAAAAGATGTTGACTTGGAGCATTTGGACTTATTTTTGGAAAAATTGAAAGAAATAGGAGTTGATTTTAGAAAAGACAAAAATACTATTGAAATTTTCACGCCAAGGGACTTAAAACCCATTCGTTTGCAGGCCTTGCCTTATCCTGGTTTCCCGACAGACCTTTTGCCTTTGGTGGTGTCTCTTTTAACCCAGGCGGAAGGAAGAAGCTTGATTCACGACCCTTTATATGAGAATCGTTTAAATTACACCCAACAATTAAGAAAGATGGGCGCGGACATTGAAATCGTTGACCCGCACAGAGCTTTTGTTTTTGGCAAAACTCCTTTGCAGGGATTAAACATTGAATCGTGGGATATAAGAGCCGGGGCGGCTTTGGTGGTGGCGGGTTTAATAGCCAAAGGTAAAACAACCATAAGCAACATAGAACAGATTGACAGGGGATACGAAAAAATTGAGGAACGACTTCAGGCATTAGGGGCGGAGATAAAAAGAGTTTTATAAAATGTAGGACTTACGGGTTTGTCGTCATTCTGAGCCAGCAGGCGAAGAATCCGACACGCAGTGTCGCCCTGAGGCGATAGCCGAAGGGTCTCAACCATTGAGATCCTTCGGGAT
>CAYVXQ010000115.1:0-2834 GCA_964454625.1 uncultured Candidatus Saccharibacteria bacterium | reverse complement strand
TTGTGGCTTGGCAGATATGACAATCATTGTATAAACGGCCTCATCGACGAAGTCCGCATTTACAATCGGGCGTTGGGGGCGGAGGAAATCCGCTACCACTACAACCGCGGCGGCCCGGTGGCGCATTGGAAGTTTGATGAGGGCGAAGGGACCACAGCTCATGACTTCTCTCCGGCTTACGGCGGCGCCACAGCGGCAAATCACGGCACTATTTATGGCGCGTCTTGGATTCAAGGCAAATACGGCAGCGCATTAAGCTTTGACGGCGTGAATGATTATGTGAATTGCGGGAATAAGCCGAGTTTGAATATTACTGAGGCGATTACGGTTGAGGCGTGGGTGAAACCAATGGTGGTTCAAGATAATAAACACATCGTTTCCCGAATAAGCGATGACGGAGTTAATGGATGGAGATTAACAATAGGTAATGAAACAAGGTTTTTCTGGCAAGTGCTTAAAACAGCATGGAGTCATTATATATATTCCATAACGACATATACTCCTGGTAATTGGTATCACGTAGTTGGCACTTACGATAGAAGCAAAATAAGAATATATATCAACGGAGTTGAAGATAACTCAGCAGACAGGACTGGAGATATAAATTCATGCCCAGAATGCGATGCCCTTATTGGCTCGTGGAAAAAGACACTTAACTTTATCAACGGTCTCATCGACGAAGTCCGCATTTACAACTACGCGAGAACGCAAGAGCAGATTTTACAGGATTATAATGCGGGGTTTGGAATCTATTTCAAGTAATTCTTAATACAATGGCTTGAAATCCGAAGCACGAAATTCGAAATTCGAAATTCGAAATCCGAAACAATGTTCAAAATCCGAATTTTCAAATGTTCAAAACGGTTTTGGTTATTAGAATTTTGAATATTCGAATTTGTTTCGAATTTCGATATTCGAATTTCGAATTTATTGCCACTCCTTGGCTAAGCCAAGGAGAACAGCAAATGAGACGAATTAAATTTATAAAAGGAGGAATATAAACAAAGCCCGAGGTTGTTTCAATATAGAAGTGTTGAAGTTAAAAATAAAGAAACCTATAAGTTATCCCACTCCTTTCTGTCTATTCCTGCCTGCCGAATGATTTCGTTAATCAATCCCGCACCAATATCATCTTTATGTTTTGACGGAATACGAACTTTAAGTGACCCCTTCTTCATAAATAGATGTTTCCCGCCGCCGTAAGGACCCTCAAAACCAAGTTTCTGGAAATTCTGGACTAACTTTCTCCAGGGAATTACTTTAGGCATATACTTTTTGTCGGGGCTTGACCAAAGGAAAATCGGGGATGGAGTCTCCATCCTGTAATTTCAAAATTAACCATTCTTCCAGTACTTCTTTAAGAGTTTCTCGACATTTCTCCAGAGTTTTTTCAGAGGCCCAAACACCTCGAAGTCCGGGAATTTCACCAAAATAATTTCCATCATCCAAGATTTTATATCGAGCCCGGGCCATTTTTTGAGAAATATATTCTGATAGCATATATTTACATTATAGAATTTTTATGAAGTATGTCAATAACTATACAGGGCCTCATCGACGAAGTCCGCATCTACAACGTAGTGCAAAATTTAACCTTTAACGTTAAACTAAAAACATTTAACCTTTAACGTTAAATTTTTAATTAATAATGAAAAAAGGATTTACTCTCATTGAATTGCTGGTAGTAATAGGGATAATTGGATTGATTTCAACAACAATTTTAGTTTCGCTTCAGGGAGCGAGGGCAAAAGCCAGAGACGCCCAGAGAATTCAAGAATTCAGCCAGGCGCAAAAAGCCCTGGAACTTTATTATGGTGATAAAGAAAAATATCCGGCGGGCTATGACGGCGGACAGTGTTTCGGGGACAATCCGAATTTGGCCTCGGATTTGGCCAGCTATTTAGCGCCTCTGCCGCAAGAGCCGGTTTCGGGAAGAATGTGCTACGCTTATTTTTCAGACAGCGAGGGTTCGGGCTATAAAATAATGGCAGATTTGGAAAAAAATCCCGATTTGGAAATGAATGACTGCGGCATTTATTCCGATATATACGAACTTTGCGACTCGCTGGGGAAATTTGCCTCTGCCGAATTTGGGGGCGATTGGTTCTACGGTGGAGGAGGCATAGGAGGGTTTCTCGGCGGTCATGCTCTGAAATTTGATGGGACAAAGAGTTATGTTGACGTGGGCCAGGGATTAAGCGAACCTTTTGAGGGCACCGAATATACGTTGGAGGCCTGGGTGAAAATTTCCCAAAGCCAGTCGGATTTTGAGCCGGAGAGCGATTTGATGACTTTTGAGGCGGACGGATTTGGTTTGGGAATCGGAGGGAGAAAACCGGCTGTTTATCACGCCCATACCCAGCCAAACTGGGATGGCTACAATTGGCTGAGGGTTATTTCCCCCGCAGAAATTAGTTTGAATGAATGGCATTTTCTGGCTGCGACCTACGACGGCTCAACCGTCCGGCTTTATGTTAATGGAGCGTTCAAAAAGAGCGAAAGTTGCGGCGGCAGCTGCAGTTTCTATATGTCTTCTCCCGCCTATGCCTTTTTTGGCGCCCTGCCAAACTGGACTGATATTTCCGGGGAGGCAAACTTTCCCATGGGGAACTTTAAAGGATTGGTTGACGAAGTCAGGGTTTACAAAAAGGCGATGGATGGTCCGACAATCGAAAAGCATTTCAACGGGGAATATGGCGCAGAAGATTGGCTCCTTCTTGGGTCTTTGGTCTCGCATTGGAAGTTTGACGAAGGCGAGGGCAGTGTTGTCGGCGATGAAAAGGGGAAAAACCCCGGCATCTTAAAGCCGGTCGGCTCTCAGCCCGTCTGGGAAC
>CAYVXQ010000114.1:0-2904 GCA_964454625.1 uncultured Candidatus Saccharibacteria bacterium | reverse complement strand
GAAAATTCAAAAAACTTTAAATTCTGCTCTAAATTCAATAACCTTAGCCGATTTAATTAGGAAATAAAAACTATGCCCAGAAAATTAAAAAAAATTTATTTAGATTATGCTGCCACTACGCCAGTTGACCCTCGCGTCGCTAGAGCGATGTTACCTTATTTTACTAAGAAATTTGGAAATACGATGTCTTTACATAGTTTTGGTCAAGAGGCCAAGCAAGCCTTAGAGGAAAGTAGGGAAGTAGTGGCTAATTTAATTGGGGCAAAACCAAATGAAATAATTTTTACCAGTTCAGCAACTGAAAGCAATAATTTAGCTTTAAAAGGTATTGCATTGGCTCGCCGGAGCCTTGGCGGAGGCGGCCACATTATCATCTCTTCAATTGAACATCCCTGCATTATGGAAAGCGCTAAATGGTTAGAAAAGCAGGGTTTTAGGATAACAAGGTTGCCAGTTGATAAATATGGATTTATTAATCCTGATGACGTTAAAAAAGCGATAAAAAAAGAGACAATTTTGGTTTCAGTAATTCATGCTTCAAATGAAATAGGAACAGTCCAGTCAATTGAAGAAATTGGAAAGATTTGTAGTAAAAGAGGAGTGTATTTTCACACCGATGCTGTCCAAAGTTTTGGCAAAATTCCAATTGATGTAAATAAAATGAATATTGATTTGTTATCGGCTTCCTCTCATAAAATGTATGGACCCAAAGGAGCAGCTTGTTTATTTATCAGAGAAGGGATAAAAATTGAGCCGATTTTACATGGCGGAGGCCAGGAGGTCGGATTAAGATCTTCAACAGTAAACGTTTCGGCAATCGTCGGATTTGCCAAAGCTTGTGAGATTTCTAAAAAAGAAATGAAAAAAGAAGGAGAGAGATTAACAAAATTAAGAGACAAATTAATAAAGGGAGTTTTGAAGAAAATTCCCAATTCTTATCTTAACGGCCATCCCCAAAAAAGACTGCCCAATAACACTAATTTTTGGTTTAAGTTTGTTGAGGGAGAATCAATTGTTATACAGTTAGATTTATTGGGGATTGCGGCTTCAACCGGCTCTGCTTGTTCTTCGGTCAAATTGGAACCCAGCCATATTTTAATGGCGATAGGCCTTAAACATGAGCAGGCCCATGGTTCCTTAAGATTAACTTTGGGCAGATGGACAACAGAAAAAGAAATTGATTATCTATTAAGGGTCTTACCGGGAATAATTAAGAATTTAAGAAAAATATCGCCTTTTAAGAGCAATAAAAAACATGAATAGAGTAGGTATTTACACAAAAAAAGTCATTAAATATTTTAAAAAACCTCACAATTACGGCAGAATGAAAAATCCTGATGGTATTGGTAAAGTTGGCAACCCGGTCTGTGGCGACGTAATGTGGCTTTACATTAAAGTTGGGAAAGATAAAAAGGGGAGAGAAATAATCAAAGATATTAAATTTGAAACATTCGGTTGCGTTGCCGCGATTGCCACCAGTAGCGTTATTACTGATTTAGCTAAGGGGAAAACATTAGAGGGAGCAATGCGCATTGACAGAGAAGATATAGTTAAGTCTTTGGGAGGGTTGCCTCCGATAAAAATTCATTGTTCGGTTTTGGCTGCCGGAGCTCTTTCCGAAGCAATTTACGATTATTTGATAAAGAGTAAAAAGAAAATTCCCCAAAAACTTGAAGAATTACACCAAAGAATAGATAAAGAAAAAAAGATAATCAACGAAAAATATAAAGAATGGATAAAAATAGAAGAAAAAATGCACAAAAAATAATTTTCCATTATGAAAATTGAAATCTTATATTTAATGGACTGTCCTTGGTGTGTAAAGACTAAGAGATTACTAAGAGAAGTTTTAAAAGAACTTAACTTAAAAGCCGAGGTTAAGGAAATTTTAATTGACTCCAAAGAAAAGGCAAAAAAGTATGGTTTTATTGGTTCTCCTACGGTTAGAATAAATGGTAAAGATGTTCAAAAGAAAGTTAAAAAAGCTCGATGTCTTCCTTGCGAGGAGCTAACTAAATTGACCAAAAAAACAACACCATTTGTAAAAGAAGAGTGCTGGAGGTCGGGGTGTAGAACTTATAATTATCAAGGAAAACCATATCCTTTTCCGCCAAAAGGAATGATGGAAGAGGCAGTCAGAAAGTGCTATGAGAAAAATTAAAAATAAAAAAATAGTAGTGGCAATGTCTGGAGGAGTAGATAGTTCAGTGGCGGCGGCCCTTTTGAAAAGAGCTGGAGGCGATGAACTTCGTTCATCTTCACGCACGAGCTCGTTAGAGCGAGTAAGAAAAAATTTTAATTCTTTCGGCTTCGCTAACGCTCGCGTTTTTGATGTGGTCGGGGTTTTTATGAAATTTTGGAAAGCACCAGATGATAATGGTTTGATTGGAGGGTGGAATAGATGCTGTTCACCAGAAGCAGAGAGTAGGGCGAGAAAAGTAGCTAAAATTCTAAAAATTCCTTTTTATGTTGTTAATTTCGAAAAAGAATTCAAAAAACTAATTGTTGATTATTTTTTAAAAGAAAATAAGTTAGGACTTACTCCTAACCCCTGTGTTATTTGCAATAAAGAAATAAAATTTGGACTATTATTTAAAAAAGCTTTGGCTCTCGGTGCCGATTTTGTCGCCACTGGGCATTATGCAAGAAAAATCCAAAATCCAAAAACCAAAAACCAAAAACTATTAATGGCAAAAGATAAAAACAAAGATCAAAGTTATTTTTTGTGGATGTTAAACCAAAAACAATTGAAAAGAACTTTATTTCCAGTTGGAGATTATACCAGAAAAGAAGTGGAAAAAATGGCAAAAAAATTTAAATTGCCAGTTTTAAAGGCTAAAAAATCAGTAGAAATTTGTTTTATCAAAACCACTATTGGCGATGAAGCTAAAGCTTCATCTTCAC
>CAYVXQ010000113.1:0-2993 GCA_964454625.1 uncultured Candidatus Saccharibacteria bacterium | reverse complement strand
CTTATTCAATGGAAAGCTTAAACAGAACAACCACGGCCGAGGTTTTGAATCGTTTAGTTGAAACAGGCGGAGTGTCTGATAGTGAAAAATTTCCTTATTTAATTTGCCAGTATTTGAAGAGAAGCCCGGCTGAGATTTTTGGCTTAGATCAAGAGCTAATGTATTATGTGCGACCCGCTGAATATCAGATTTTATTTGAGCTCATCAATGAAAAGCTTACTTCAGCGGAGCGCCCGGCCTTTCTTAATTGGTTATTGGGGTTTTTGTATGGCCAGACGCCGGTCTCGGCTTTAAATGTTGCTGGAGGTGTTATGAAAGATGTTATTGCTAACCCAGAGCTAACCGGGGCATGGTATGAAATGGCGACTGATTTGCAAAAAGAAGCCACTGACCACGCGCAAAATGTCAGTGATATGGCTTATTATTTAGGCACGCCCTTATACCAACAATTGGAAAAGGTTTTTAAAGGCAACGACAATCAGGAGGACAGATTGATTGACCAGCTTTGCATACTTTTTGATACCGCCGACGAATTTTCTGATTTGAAAGGTGTTTGCGTAATAAAGTTAGGAGTAGATGATAGCCGTTGGAAAGCAATACAGGGCTTTTTATTAAAGACGCCAGTTGATATAATAGAAAAAGCAATGCCTTGGAAATTGCCGCCGCCAAGTGGATTAGGGCAAGTTTGTCGTAAGTTGCCTGCCCCCGAGACAGTTTGCAAAACAGGCGAGGACAAAATAGAAAAAAAAGATAAAGCTGGCAACAAAGTTATTTTTTGCTGTAAAGAAATTAAAAGTTTGATGGATTTGCTTGGGCTTTATTTGCCGTTTATGAGCCAGCCCTATATTGATTCTTTGTTTAATGCCGCGGGTTGGACTAACAAGTTTCAAGACATGATTGAACAATCAAATATAATTCAAGATAAGGTTGATGGCGTATATGATAAGAATATTAAAAAAGCGGTGACCGGCGCGATTGACAAAGTTGTGCTTGAAGCGCCCCAAGAGCTCGCCAAATTCATTGGCAGCAAATTAGCCCAATTAGTTGGCTTGGGCGCGGGCGATGATATTGGTAAAACAATGGCCGGGGCTTGCAAACCAATAGCTGGCTCGGATACCTGCGACACAGCCAAAGGCAAAATCCAAAGAACCTTGGCTGACGGCACTCAGGAGTGTTGCGATACAGGGCAAGCTCTTGTTTGTACAAACAAATGCCGGCCAATCGGGCTTGAGGCGTGCAAAGAAACATCAGGCGAAAAACAATTGGCGGGCAAGTGTTGTTTTGATACCCAAGTAACTCCCGGCTCTGATGAGGAATGCTATAAGTGTCGGGAGTTAGTCGGCGATCCAGCTGGCGGTAAATGCGAAAGAGATGGCGAGCTGAAACCAATAACAAGAACAGATTCAGCGGGCAAAGAAATAAAACTCTGTTGCAAGCCCCGAGCGATTGATGAATGTCAGCAAGTAACCGCGATTGAGGGTATGCCTGAGCTTGTCTGTGACATCAAAGGTGGCGAGATTTTTCAAAATAGAAAAAATGCGTCCGACGAAACAGCGAGCTTTTGTTGCAAAGCCAAGCCCGAAGAGGGATCTAACGGAGCGATTTATAACGAGCGCTTTTGTTGCGAGACCATCACTGATTGCATTAATGACAAATTTTTAAAGCATATGGAAATGATGAAAGATTATTTGCTTGATGGCCCCCCTTTGAGCAGCTTATACGACGAAGAGGAATAAGGGGTATTCAAGGGTTTGTCATTCTGATTAAAATAAGTGTCATCCTGAGGGTAATCCCGACCGCGTGTCGCCAAAGCTTTAGCGGCGGCGCAAGGATCTCATGGTCGGGATTCTTCGGGAGTACCCTCAGAATGACACAGGGGCTGGCTCAGGATGACAACCTTATGTATCAGGTTGACAAAGAGGAATAATATGGCAATTTTTATAAAAAAGTATTTGAAATCTCCCTTGGCTCTCTTGGTCTGCTTGTGTTTGCTTTTGCAGTTTTTGCCAGCTCCCCAACCAGCTCAAGCCGGGTTTTGGGATACGGTCAAAAAAATTCTCAAAAAAATTGAACTGCCCAATGAAGTGGAGCTTACCGATAAGGGCGAAATTAAAATCGGCAGTTGGGTGACATTTGAAGTGTTTAAGAAAGAAGTTGATGGCCAGGAAGTCGGCTATAATCCTTTTTCTCTCATCACTTTAGGCGAGTCAGCTGACGCGAAAAGACCGCTTACCTCTGCTACCACTGGCTTGCCCTTAATCGCCAAGCCGGATATCCCTGATGAGTGCGAGTTAAGAATACGCAGGCCCGATGACGAAGAAGAATGCAGCCGTTTAGAAAATTTAAGCGAAGAAGAAACAATCGCCCATCGCAAGGCCTGCACTAGTTTTATTCGCATTCAAAGAGCCGCGGCTGACGAGGCGTATTTGGCGCTCAAGATTTTTAACGCGACCGATCCTTTCAGCGACTGCTTTTTTATTAAAAACTGCCGCTCGCGTTGCTATTTAAGATTTGGCGAGTTTCGCTATAAAATAACCTGGCTGGACATTGCCGAATTTCTTTTACCCACGGCCTGGGTGAGCGTTGTCAGAAAAGTTATGGGAGTATTGGCGGCTCTTAATGAGCTTTATAAGGCGTATGAGGATTTGAAAATGTTAGTAACCGATGGCTTGCAGTTAGTGAATACTTTTTTGAGCACATTTAATTATTTGACTAATATGTTCTCCTCGTTAGAAAACATTGGCGGGACAATGTCGGCAAGTTTGGGCGTTGCGGCTTTGGGCGCGGGCACGCTTGGTGAACTTGGCATTTTGGATATTCCCGGCAATGCTTTGCAATTCGGCACGGCCGCATCGGCAGCGGTTGTTTTGGCCGCTGACAGCAAGGGTTTGGATAGTATGCAAGGTATGTTGCAGAGATTTAGCGATAATTTATTAAATTTTTCGGAAGCGAGAAGCAACACTAATACTTTGATTTTAGGCATTCGTCAGGAT
>CAYVXQ010000112.1:0-3011 GCA_964454625.1 uncultured Candidatus Saccharibacteria bacterium | reverse complement strand
CATAGCGAGGTTGTTAATCGGCCGCTTTATGTCATCAGAAAAAAGAAAAATTTTTGAATCTGTCATCCTGAGACCACCAGGTTGTCATCCTGAGGGTACTCCCGACCGCGTGTCGCCAAAGCTTTAGCGGCGGCGCAAGGATCTCGTTCTTAGAGCAAGGGATTCTTCGGCTATCGCCTCAGAATGACACAAGAGCTGGCTCAGAATGACAGGCAAACACATAAGTCCTATCAAACCATGAAAGTATCCATTGTCATTCCAACTAAAGAAATCAATGACTATATTAGAGAGTCAATGCCTAAAATTTTGGCATTGGATTATCCTGATTTTGAAATTTTGATTTTTCCTGACGAAACAAGCGATGTTGTTTTTGAAAAAACAGCGCTTATTCCAACAGGTAAAACAGGTCCCGCTCAAAAAAGAAATATGGCATTGCGATACGCAAGCGGCGATATTTTAGCGTTTTTAGACGATGACGCTTATCCAAAGAAAGATTGGCTCGCGAAAGCTGTCTCGCATTTTGAAAGTTCAGAAGTGGCGGCAGTGGGCGGTCCAGCCATTACGCCCGAGAGCGATAGTTTTTGGCAAAAGGTTTCGGGCGCTGTATTTTTAAGCAAAATTTCCGGGGGCAACCCGGAAAGATATTTGCCGCTTGGCGATATCAAAGAAGTTGACGATTGGCCCTCAGTCAATTTGTTGGTTCGTAAAACCGATTTTGCGGCAGTTCAGGGTTTTGATTGTTCTTTTTGGCCCGGGGAAGATACAAAGCTCTGTTTGGACTTAACCAAAAAACTTGGCAAGAAAATAATTTATGACCCGAATGTTGTGGTTTATCATCATCGCAGAGCGGGCTTAAAACAACATTTGAAACAAATTAGCGGCTATGGTTTGCATAGAGGTTATCTCGCTAAAAAATACCGCGGCAATTCTTTAAAAATAAAGTATTTTATACCATCAGCTTTTTTAATTTCCATTATTATCACTTGGCTTTGGGGTTTGTTTTCTTTTTGGGGCAGGTTATTTTCTGTAATCATTTGGCTTTTTTATTTTTTCGCCCTGTTTATTGCTTTTTTGGACATTATGAAAAAAACCAAAAGCGCTAAAATTTCTTTAGCCGCCCTGCCCTACATTCTCCTAACCCACCTATTCTACGGCTACAAATTTTTGCAGGGCTTTATTTTTACTAAAAGTTTTGAAAGTAAGCTATAAATATGAAAATCGCAATTTCTTATCCGCCAATAAAATCAGAAAAAGGTAATTTTGAATTTCAAAGTTTGTCTCAAGAGCAAAAAATAGCATTAGGGGAAATATTAGGGACCATTCCTTCGGATGGTTATTTTGGAATAAATCAGAGCGGATTATATAATTACATTCTTTGCGTAAAGGATAAAGATTTTGTTGAATATATTGCTCAAGATTTTTTAAAGCTCGGCATAAATGTTAATTTACATCGTAGAAATAGTGGGTTATGGTATATAGAAGTAAGCAGAAAGTGGTTTGATAAATTATTATTTTGTCTAAAAAAGGAAGACAATAAATGGCTTTTTAGTGAAGAAATTATCAATTCTTCTGATTATGAATTTCAGGCGGCGATCATAAGATCATTTGCAGATGCAGACGGCACTGCATCGGGTTCCTTCCGTTATGGTAAATACTACAGCAGGAGAATCGCAATTTATAATCAGTCAAAAAATTTATTATCGCAATTGCAATTGATGCTTCATAGTTTTTGCAT
Organism: uncultured Candidatus Saccharibacteria bacterium; assembly: GCA_964454625.1. GTDB lineage: Bacteria > Patescibacteriota > Minisyncoccia > Minisyncoccales > CG1-02-41-26 > CG1-02-41-26. The sequence continues at coordinate 1,276 of CAYVXQ010000112.1, read as the reverse complement.
TAATTCCTATATCAGAAAAGATAGAGATGGAAGATTAGCCCCTATAAAAGGAAGTATTATAAACTTTCCAACAGTTTATTCCCTTCGAATCACAAATTACAAGAATCTTAAATTATTTTATGATAAGATTAATTTTAAAATTGCGAGAAAAGATAATAAGTTAAGTGAAATGATTAATTCCTATCGCTACATAGGTAAAGAATATACTGAAAATGATTATTGGTAAGTTTTGGCTTCGTATAAGAAATTCAAAAATTGTCGTGAAGTATCACGCGTTATTGGTGTTCCGCCTCAAACCGTGCAAAATTGGATTTTATTGGGGAAAGTACCGCGGGTTTTAAAATTAGTTTCAGAATATTAAATTTATGAAAATTTCAATCTCGTATCCTTCACTACAAGGAATAAAGGGAACTCCTATGATTAGTCAAAATAGACAGTATCAAGTTTTCTCTAGTCCTACCTATATTTATCCAATGGTGCCGGCTTGCGCCGCCACATTGCTCAAAGCAAATGGTTATGATGTTTTTTGGGATGATGCTATCGCTGAAGAATTGAGCTACGAGAAGTGGCTGGACAGAATTATTAAAGAAAAGCCGGATATTATCGCTATTGAAACAAAAACCCCGGTGATTAAACGCCATTGGAAAATCATCAATGACCTAAAAGCAAAAGCTTTGGAAATTGGAAATTGGCAATTGGAAATTGTCCTGATGGGTGACCACGCCACCGCTCTGCCTGAGGAGTCCCTGCAAAACAGCCAAGTTGATTATGTTTTAACTGGCGGGGATTATGATTTTATGCTCTTGAATTTGGCTAATCATCTGTCAAAGGGCGAGGCGTTGGAGCCGGGCTGGTGGTTTCGCGATAAAAGCAACACTATTCAAAACACCGGGCAATTTCAGTTAAAGCATAATTTAGATTCTTTGCCGTTTATTGACCGCGAATTAACTAAATGGAAATTATACGCTTACAAAAATGGCAATTTTAAGCAAACGCCCGGCACATATATGATGTCAGGCCGGGACTGCTGGTGGGGCAAGTGCACTTTCTGCGCATGGAGTGTGATTTTTCCAGGAGGCAGTTTTCGCACTCGTTCAGCTAAATTAGCTTTAGACGAGGTTGGGGAGTTAATTAACTTGGGCGTGAAAGAAATTTTTGAGGATTCAGGCAGTTTGCCCATTGGCTCTTGGTTAGAAGAGTTTTGTCAGGGAATGATTGATAGGGGGTATAATAAAAAAGTTAGAGTGAGTTGCAATATGCGCATTAATGGCATCAA
>CAYVXQ010000111.1:0-3040 GCA_964454625.1 uncultured Candidatus Saccharibacteria bacterium | reverse complement strand
TTTAATAAAAACCGGTTTCGTAGATGTTGATGATAATTTTGATTATAAATATAAACCAAAATTTTTAAATCTAACAGAATAATATGGCAAAAGAATGGATATTAAATTCGGCGACCAATAGGTTTCAAATGAATTTTAAAAGAGATGTGGGAGCTGTCTCTGAAGAAATCAGAAAATGCGCGCCTAAAACAATTTTTGATTTAGTTATAAAGCGAACATTTGACGGATATATGACGGAAAGAGCGACTATTTACGGACAATTACAGGAAATTTTGGGCGTAAAAATTGAACCGGCCCCCGATGAATGGGACAGACTATTTAATGTTGATTTCTTTATAAAATTGAACGGAAAATATATCGGACTTCAAATCAAACCCGCAGGCGGCGTTTCTCATATTTCGCAAATCTTTAAAGAGAGACAATTACAAGAGAAAACACATAAAAAATTTACCGAGAAGTACGGCGGTAAAGTTTTTTATGTTATCTCAACTAAAGAAGGTGATAAAAAGAAAATTCATAATGTTGAGGTTATTGATGAGATAAAAACCGAGATTGAAAGATTAAAAAAGATATGACTCAAAAAATAACCGGACAAATAAATTTTTTTGGACCATATCTTAAAAAAGAGGACATACCAAAAATTCTTGATCCAAAATTTTCGGATACCATTCTTCAATTTGAGCGGGATTTATTTAATTGGTTTTTCGAACTTCCGCTTAGTGCTTTATCAAAGGAAATTTTGGAAAGATATGTAGAGGCTACAACCCAAGATTCACACACAGCAATTGTCCCGCACACAAAAGAAATTTTTGAAAGATTATTAAAACCTTTACGAAGTGCGAAAAAGTGTTATTGCCTCGGTGATTACGCCGCAACAATTGCGCTTTGCGGGGTAGTCGGAGAAATGCTCGCAATACTTTTATGGAAGATTAACGATGTTAGGCTAAAAGGTAATCCTATTACTGAACCGGACGAAATTGGAATTTTTGGTAGCTCATTTGAAAACCTTGGTCAAGATAAAAGACTAAAAATTCTTAAAACATTTGGTCATATTACTGAAATACAATATAATAATTTTGATGTTATACGGAAAAGCAGAAAACCATATTTACATTTATGGACTACGGATTTGAAAAACGAACAAGCTGACGCTTTAGATTTTTTCAAAAAGTCCTTTCAGTTATTTAAGGAAGTTACTGGCATTGGGTTGGCGGACGCTGGAACGGTAAAAGTTAATCCTTTACTGATGAAACTTTTTGAAAATCAAGAAGTAAAGCATTAGAAATAGGCGGCGCGCCAGCTTCGCTGGCACGAAATTCGGCGGAGATGAATTCGCCAGCCCCGACCCGCGTGTCCTGAACATTATCCGTAAAAGTGTTCAAAAAACTCTTATAATGCTTATATAACTGGGTACTTAACCCGAGTGTGTCCCCGCCTCTTCGCCTCGCCGAAGCCCGTCAGGGCGAAGGCGGGCTTCGCTCGGCTGCGGCGCGACGAGTCCGCCAGAAGATTCGCGACCGCGTATCTCTGTAGCTTTAGCAGTAACTAATAAAAATGAATTCTTTAATTTTTCACAATAAAGAATATCAGCCCGAGGTTCGCTATCTCTCGGAAATAAAAGAGGTTGTTTTTGACCAGGACTGGCTCAAGAAAGTGAACTTGCAAACCCCTCTTTATTATATGTATCGTTCTTTGATGCTAAAAGAGGGTCTTCGTTATGACATTACGGTTATTCCTCCTTTAATGTTGGGCAGAGAATTTGTTAAAACAAAAGGCCATTTTCATCCGGCCGAGTTCGGCGAGATTTACGAGGTTTTGCAGGGCGAGGCCTTTTATTTGATGCAGAAATTAAAGCCCGGTTCGGAAAATGACATTGAAGATGTTTATGTTGTCCGAGCCAAGGCCAAGCAAAAAGTAATTGTTCCGGCTTATTATGGCCACACAACCATTAATCCCAGCAAAACAGAAACCCTGAAGATGGCTAATTGGGTTTCTGATGAATTTAAGTCCTTGTATCAACCATACGAGAAATATCAAGGCGCTTGTTATTATTTTACCCAAGACGGCTGGCTGAAAAATCAAAGATATTTTTCTGTTCCCAACCTGCGCTTTGAAAATCCCTCGGTTTTTGAACCAGAAAAAACATTGGAGGACTTAAAAGACGATTTGATTAAATTAGCTTTTTTAAAAAAATAAATACTAATTTTATTTGAGGGGTCGCAGAATTTTTCATAACTGAATAGCAAGTTTGAGCAGGGTCAGACCCCTCAAAAACTGCATGCAAGATTAAAAGGGGTCTGACCCTGCTCAAACTTGCGCATAAAATAATTGAAAAATTCTATGACCCCTCAATTTCATTTTTGTTTTATTGCATTTTGGCTGTTTTTTCTTATGATAGAAGCGGTTGTTTATAAATAATAAAAACGGAGGCAAAAAATGGATAGGAGAAAGTTTTTTGAGATTTCTGGTGCGGCGTTGGTAACAACGAGTTTAGCGGGCCTGGCTGGTTGTTTTGAACTTAACGAGTCAGGCGCACCAGAGCCGGATATTATTTTAACTGGCGATTCTGCTGATGACGCCGGGAGGATAAAAAAGGTTTATAACCGAATTAAAGAAATAGCTCAAAATCCTGGGGAGAATATGCGCGTCGGTTTGTTGGGTGATAATGGCGAAATCAGGATTTTGGATTTTTTCCGGTCTCGGGACAGCGGTGATATCTCGGTTTTTGATGAAGATACCGGAAAATTGGCTGTTCTTGGCTTGGGCTGGAAATTAATTTCTCCGTCCATTAAGTTTATGGACGAAAAGGGGAATCTTTTGCGCGATTTCAAAGGTAATGAAATGGAGTACGCGCTTTTCGGGCCTAATTTCAATTTGGCTCCGGCCCGGGAAAAAACCGATTGGTTTATGATTGGCGTTAAAGCTGCGGCACTGGGTTTGGGAATCTGGCTTGGCGCGGAAATTTTGGGGCTGGTTTTATCAGCCGTATCTTTTATTGCGTATTACGCGATGATATTGGCGTTAATAATCGCAGGCATAG
>CAYVXQ010000110.1:0-3062 GCA_964454625.1 uncultured Candidatus Saccharibacteria bacterium | reverse complement strand
TTGGCTGTGATGATTTTACCGTCAATCACCACTGGCTCGGCTATGTAATAAGCGCCGTTTTGTTCTAAAATTTTTACGGCTGCCCTGTTTTTTTCATCAGCCCAAACCGTGGCTTTTTTACCTGATAAAACCCCTGCTTTAGCTAATATAGCCGGGGCAATGCAAATACCTGCCACTATTTTACCCTGTTTAACCGCTGCTTGGGCTAATTTATGCAGCTCCTTATTGTCCATCAATTTTTCCATTCCACTACCGCCTATAAAAACCACAGCTGCAAACTCGTCTGGTTTCACTTTATCCGCGGTCAAGTCAACCGCAGCCACGCTGCCAAAAAAACCAAGCGCTTCTCCCATATTCAACCCAATGGTTTTAATTTCAAACCCGGCTGTTTCAAAAATGGCCTTAGGAATAAAATACTCCTCGTCGCGGAAATCCTGTTGAGCAATGACCATAGCGATTTGTTTTTTCATATATTAATTATTTGAGGGGTCGGGGAGTTTTTTAATTATCTTAGGTATTTTGCTTTTGCTGCTTTGTGCTCTTCAAATGTTTCACTGAAAATTGTCTGACCACTCGGACTTGAAAGATAATACCAATATGGGTTTTGTTTATAATACACCGCCGCTTTGATGCTTTCCAGACCCGGGTTACAAATAGGCCCGGGTGGCAAGCCCTTATAAAGATAAGTGTTGTAAGGTGAATTAACTTGTAAGTCATCTAAAAAAAGCTTGGCTGACGGCTTGTCTAAAATGTAATTCAAAGTGGCGTCAACCTGCAATGGCCAATTATTTTCAAGCCGCTTCCATAAAATACCAGCCACTAACTGCTTATCAGAATAGGTCTTAACTTCCTTTTCCAACAAAGAAGCCATTATTAAAATTTCGTAAATCGTTTTATTTTGCTTTTTAATCTCTGAACGCAAGTCATCGCTGATTTTTGTTTTAAAATTAGCCAGCATCTCCCGCAGCATATCGCTGATTGACGAGCCAAAAACAAATTCGTAAGTGTCGGGAAACAAAAAACCCTCTAAACCAACTAATCGTCCATTGCTGCTTAAAAAATCAAACATTAAAAACGGCTCGCTGCTGAAAATTTCTTGGATTTCTTTAGTTTTTTCCTTGGCGGCTGTCAAAAAATCATCTTGAGAAAAGATTTGCTTTTGCTCTAAATAATTGGCTATATCAAAAACATTCCAGCCCTCCAAAATGGTAATCTTTTCTTTTTTAACATCGCCTTGGCTTATTTTATTAACTATTTGGGAAATAGTTGGACCATCTGAAAAATCGCAGGCCCCGGCTTGTAATTTAGAAAGCCTGCCGCTAAATAGAACAAAAATGTCAAACCAAAATTTTGATTTTATCAGTCCGGCTTTTTGTAAATTTAAGCCAATATCGCGGAAACTCTCACCTTTTTTAACAACAAAAATATTTTGAGCATTAGAGAAATTTTCAATTTTAGGACGGACAAAATAAACCTCTCTAACAGAGAGGCCCACTAAAATTAAAATCGCGCATAGACCTATAACGACAAAGATTTTTTTCTTTTTTTTGTGCTGGCCCATTCTTTTTTATGTTTATGGCTTTTTAGTTTTAAAATCGCTTTTACTGATAATAATTTTATAAAGTCCTTCCAGAAAATCACCACCCGCATATCCCACGATAAAACTTAAAGCCGGAGTAAAAAGTCCATTTAAAATTAAACCGGCCTCTCTGACCGATATAGCGGCCATCATACCGATAATGCCGGAAATAAACGACATTCCTAAAAAATATCTCAAATTAAATGGAACATTCTTATATGAATACTGGTGCTTAACAAAACCCACTAATCCCCGAATCACGCCTCCGAAAAATCCGGCAACTAAAAGATAAAAATAGAGCATAAATATTGTTAATTGTTAATTGTCAATTGTTAATTGTTATCTTCGCGGTGCTTCAATAACATTGTTTCTCTGCCAAGTGCCGGCCTTTCTTAATTCATTACCCCAAGAATCAGAAATAGCCGCGGCCAACACTAAACCTAAAATCAACACCGCTGACAAAATCATTAACCAATCAAAAAACTTCATCATAATTTTTAGCAACTATTTGAGGGGTCGCAATGAAGAGGTAAGTTGACAGGGGTCAGACCCACCCCGGCGCCACTCCACTAACAGGTCGCAATGAAGAGGTAAGTTGACAGGGGTCAGACCCCCCAAAAAACTGCATGCAAGATTAAAAGGGGGTCTGACCCCTGTCAATTTGCATACAAAATAATAAAAACATTACAACCCTTCAACTATTTAATGTTTAAATAGGCCTAATTTTTTGTATTCTAAATAAGAATAAGCTATCGGTAGTAGGGCCGCTAATAAAATAATGACCATAAAGATTGCAAAAGCCCAATCCCCTAGCCATAAAGTAAAAAAGCATAAAATGCCAGCGCCAGCAAATGTCCAACCGCCAAGTTTGTGGGTTTTTAACCAGACCTCGTCCGAGTGCAAAGTCCACGGAGTTCTAATGCCCACAAAATAATTGCGCTTTATTTTAGACATTAAGACACCAAACACAATAAACAATAACGACATTGAAGGAATAATGAATTTTTTAATATCTAACTTATAACCAGCCGCCGCCAATAAAGTAAAAACATACAAAGACACGAAAAAAATTATCAAAGCCAACCGTAAAATATAATAGGGTTTTTCAAATTCCTTATAATTTTTCTTTAAAGGGTCCAAATGCGGCAAAAATAACATTAAAAGATACATCGCCACTAAAACACCCAACAGTAAAAACACAGCCATTGGCTTGCTGGAATAGCCGTCAATTTGGCCTTGAGTATTCCAATGTGTGGGAATTTGGTCGGGAATACACGGCGCCATAAAAACACCCACGCCTATGATTACTGCCCAAAAGATAAAAAATAACGGCACGATTTCTTTAAAAGCAGACAGTTTTATTTTTGTTTTCATACGATTTTTTTTAAGATTTACAGAGAGGTGGTCTCTGTGAACAAACTTCTCTGTTTTAACTCATAGCGAGTAATTCCTTATATGGGCGTAAATACAATAAAAATTGTTA
>CAYVXQ010000109.1:0-3068 GCA_964454625.1 uncultured Candidatus Saccharibacteria bacterium | reverse complement strand
CTTGTAAATCGGCTATCGCGATAGACGCGCTATCCAGCAGCACAACATTTGTATCTAGTGCTTCATCGGTCACGCCGCTTGCGTCAACATACAAACCCAGTGCGGCGCTGTATGCTTTCGCCGTATCGCTGAATGGCGTGCCTGAAAAGGTTAAAGTAATCGTCCAAGGACTTTCATAGCTGGTAATTGCTGAGCTTATTGGGTTTAATGGAGTGACCCCGCCGTCATTTTGATCAATATGCCATCTAGTATAACTTGCCGAGAAAAGTCGATCGCCCGGATTAGTAAAAGTTACGAGTATTGTATTTGAAGAAGTAATCTGCGCCGAAGTAATAGCAATATCTGCCGCTGCTTTGGCTTTCGGAACCAAAACAAAATTACTCATTGCGACCAGCGCTATTATTAAAAGAAAACTAATTTTTTTCATACTGCCTAAATTAAATAACTTTTTTCCGAAAAAATTATTTGATAACATGTTTTTTATTTTATTTTTTAACCGTTTAAATTAGCGCCTGTTCAGAGTCGACCACGAACAGAAAGGAAATTTTCAACGGTATAAAATTTATTAATTTATTTTATTTTATTAATTTATGACGACGAAACAAACGCAAATTTTATTGCATTGTATTACTGTATAATAACACAAACAAAAATGTCTACCCCTGTGGATAACTTTTTTTTCACAGCCCAGGTTTTTCAGTAATTATTTAGCAAGATGAGCAATGCCCCAGGGAAAAATAAAACCTTTACCCGCTCCCTTTTCCCCTTTCAAACCAACGCAATAATAGTCCTTAAGACGGTATTTGCTTAAAAAATATTCAATATTTCTTTTAGAAAAAGAAGAAAAATTTATTTTTGCTTCAAGGGGCAAAAATTTATTTTTTATCTTTAAGATAAAGTCAATTTCTTTTTTATCTTTGGTTCTCCAAAAATTAACCGAATCCTTGCCAAAGTTTTTCGTTATTTCGGCGAAAACAGCTGTTTCAAAAATTTCTCCCAAAACTTCCGGAGAGATAACCTTAAGCCACAAAAGATGCGCCAAACCGCTGTCGTAAAAATAAATCTTTGGCGTCTTAAATAATTCCGACCTTAAATTTTTGTAAAACGGTTTCACTAACTTCAAAACATAAGTATTTTCCAGCACAAATAAATAATGCTGAACCGTTTGTTTAGCTAATCGGCAGGTGTTTGACAACTCTTCCACATTAAGCAGTTTTCCGCTTTGTGAAGCTAAAACCTCAAGCAATTTATTAAATTTGTCTATTTCTTTAACTTGGGCTATGTCTCTGATGTCTTTTTTCAAATAAGTGTCTATGATTTGCCACAAATACTTTTCTTTTTTTTCTTTCTCGTCAATTAAAGCAATCTTGGGATACGCGCCATAAAGAATAAATTCTGTGAAAAATGTTGTTAAATCCTCTTTTTTTATTTCCGTTAATAACGGATTGACGGCTTTCTGATAGCCCTTAAACATCAAAAATTCCTCAAAGGAAAGACCAAAAATTTCAAAAGCAAATGCCCTGCCAACCAAGGCCTTGCCTAATTTTTTTTTCATTTCAAAGGTTGACGACCCAGAAACAATAACCTTTAAATTTTGATAATGGTCGCTGATTAATTTTAAAAAATTTGTCGGATTTTTGAGATACTGTATCTCATCAACCAAAACAAAAACTTTTTTATTGTGTAAATCAAAACCCTGCTCTAAAAGTAATCTTGACAATTCCTCGGGCCCCCTATTAAGCAGTTCTAACATTCTCATCTCTTCTAAATCAATATAAAAGACCTGTTCGTTTTTTGCCAAAAGAAAATCCCTTAGCCAGTACAAAATAAAGGTTTTGCCAACCTGTCTCGCTCCATAAAGAACGATGACTTCTTGACCATCTAAATACTTTAAAATTTCGTCGGTGATTTTCCTTTTATATATTTTTATTGGTTTTATGGTTTGAGTTGGCATAATATAACTTCTAACTTAAAGTAAAGTATACTTTCATTTTAGTTAAACCTAAAGGTAAGTCAAATACTCCTGTGGATAACTTTCTTTTCACAAAGCGGACTGATACCATTGAATAGTTTCTCGCAAGCCATCTTTTAAAGCGGTTTTGGCGGTAAATCCCAAAACCTGTCGCATTTTGGCCACATCTGGAAAACGATGTTTAATATCGTCTCGGACAGGAGCAAATTCGGGCTTGAGCTTTCCTGTCTGGCCGCAGGCCCCAATCACCTCTTCAGCCAGACCCAAGATAGTGGTTGGCCTACCCGTGCCAATGTTAATAACCTGGCCATTGGCTTTATCTGATTGCCAAGCCAAAAACGAGGCATCAATATTATCATTAATATAAACAAAATCCCGGGTTTGCGAGCCGTCGCCAAAAATAATCGGTTGCTCGCCAGCCAAAACCTTTTTAATAAAAATGCCCATGACAAAGCCATATTCGCTGGACTCTTGCTTGGGCCCGTAAACATTGAAAAACCGCAAGGCGCAGGCAGGTAAATGATATTTTTGCCAATAGGCCTCAACCATTTTTTCGCCGTATAGTTTTACCACCGCGTAGGGAATTTTCGGATTGATGTGGCCATCTTCTCTTTCCGGTATTTCCACGGGCTCGCCATAGACCTCGGATGAAGAAGCGAAAATAATTTTTGGTTTTCCGTATTTCAAAGACAATTCAAAAATATTCCTGACGGCTTCAATATCATTGAGCACCTCAACCGGATTTTCCGCGGTTCGGCGCACCCCGACAACCGCGGCGTAATGGAAAACCGCGTCTAACTTGTTTTCCCTGAAAATCGGCTCCAACTCCGCCAAATTATTGGCGTCGCCTTGAATAAAAGTTAAACGGTCTTGAAAATCTTTGATATTGGCTAACTGGCCCGCGCTTAAATTATCAAAACAAATAACCTTGTGGCTATCTTTGACCAGCCGCTCGCACAAATGCGAACCAATGAACCCGGCTCCGCCGGTAACTAAAATTGTTTTTGACATAGTTAAAAATTATTACAAATTTACCAAATGTGTCATTCTGAGCCAGCAGGCGAAGAATCCGACACGCAGTGTCGCCCTGAGGCGA
>CAYVXQ010000108.1:0-3140 GCA_964454625.1 uncultured Candidatus Saccharibacteria bacterium | reverse complement strand
TTACCCTAAAAATCCTTTACAAAATGAAAATTGTGTGATAAAATTTCAAAGCTGAAAAGCCATGAAATTATTTTGAATTAAAAATACAGGTAGGAGGTGAAAAAAATGAAACAGATGTTGTTGTTAACAACGATGGCGCTAGTTCTAGTTTTTATCGCAGGAGTAGTGAATGGCGGAGACGTTGCTGACGACGAGACCGTCAATGTATTAGCCACCATCCCGCAATTGGTGATGGTGCAGAATCTGGACGATGTGGTCGTAACTTACAGTAGTTACGACTACGATAACAACTTGTTTATTTTAGCAGGTAGTGACGCTTTTAAAGTAATCACTAACTGTAAAAATACAGGCATTATTAGCGTAGCTACTGGCGGAACACTAGTATCTGGCTTTTCGGAATTTTCCGCTTCAGTGGACCCAACCATTATGGTCTGCCCTGGCGCGACCAGCGCGACTCTTACTGTGGGACTAAAAGCTGACCTAACTGTGGATACCGGTACTGACATCAGTACCGGAGGCACAATTACAGTCACGGCTATAGCGACGTTTTAGTTTAGTTCCCAAACTTGGGAACTAAATTCTCGCTTCGCTTTTAGTCAAAAAGGGCGGCTTGGAGAAATCCAAACTGCCCATAATTTTTTGTTCTTTATAAATTATAAGGAGATTCAAGATGAAAAAGTTTTTCCCCTTTTCCTTAGTTTTAGCTTTATCAGTTTTATGCGCAAGCAAAAGTTTGGCTTTTTATTTTTCTCCCTTTGTTTTGAAATTGGAGCTTAAAAAGGGAGAAATTTATAAGCAAACTTTTATTGTTGGCAATAGTTGGTCAAAGAGCATCAAATGTGCGATTAGTGTGAGCGGCTGGGAATTATTAAGAAGCGGCGAGGTTGTCTGTGAGACCGTTCAAAAGAGTTATTCAGCCGCTTCGTGGATTAAGATTAAAGAGGTTGAATTTAATTTACCGTCTGGCGGCGAAAAAAAAATTGAAGCAGAAATTACGGTGCCTAAGTATGCGTCAGCTGGCGATTATTTTGCTTCAGTAGCAGTTAAAGCCAGTATATTAGAAGATATAAAACAGAAAGGAGTCACGCAGTCAGTAGAAACCTGCTTTCGCAGCGCGCTGCAAATACACGTTTTTGGCTTTATGCCTTCTGTAAAAGCAGAAGTTATTGAATTTAAAGTAATAATGCCAGAAGAAAAAGAGCAGGATATCAAGATATTCGCTGCCCTTAAAAATTTTTCCCGCGTTCATTTAGACGCACGGGCCCAAGTTGAGATTAGAAATTCTGCTGGTGAAATTTTTGACCGGTTTGACCTTTACGGAGCTGGTAAAAATATCAGAGGAGATGCCTTTGTTTATCCTGAAGGTATAAGAGATTTCTGGGGCAGTATCAGCCGGCCCTTAGCCGAGGGAGAATATGTAGCTGAAATAAGTTTTGTCTACGGTTCTCGCTTTCAAACGAACAAGGCCGCAATTAACTTTGTCGTTAGCCGAGAACTGGGCCAAAAGCAAAAAGAGTTTTTAACTCTCATTGTTGAGCCGGAATTATTGGAAATAGAGGTCTCGCCTAAGAGCTTCAGAACCAAAACTGTCAAAATTTCAAATTTGGATTTTGAGGCCTTGGAGGTTCAAATTGTCTCTCAAGAAGATTGGCTGAAGGTAAAACCTGATGTTTTAAAAATCCAGCCAGGTAAGACAAAAAACTGCAGGATAGAAATTTCTATTTTTGAAGAAGTGGAAAGAGAGGGCAGGATATTTGTGCAGCCAGAAAGAGGGAAGGTAAAGGAAATAGATGTGATAGTTAAAGTTAAGGAGGTTGAAAAAAGATGAAACGGATGTATTGGCGGCACTGGTTATTGTTTGTTTTGATAATTTCTACTGGTTGTGGTGCGTCAAAGCAGCAATTTCTGCCGCTAAAATCTACTTTGCCGGCTATTATTAAAAATATAGAGCCGGCAGAAACAATAGAAGGACAACCTGAACAGCCCGAAGAGGACTTAACCAATCAGCCCAAAGTAAGCAATCTTTGGGAGGAGACAGATTTAAGAACTGTTCTCCGGGATTGCTCCGCGCAAACTGGAATAAACATAATTTGCGACGAGACGGTACAAGGGATAGCAAGCTTGGAGTTAAGGGATGCCCCATTGGAAAGGGCCCTTAAAATAGTATTGTTTCCTTGGGGATTAAGTTTTAAGAAAATTGACGATTATTATTTTGTTGGCTCCGGCATTCCAGGCACATCAGGCGCTCTCCTGCTTTCGCAAACAGAAAGCATCATTACCAATAAGCCGGCAGATGATATAGCCAACCTGCTTGATCCCACGCTTAAGTCGTTTGTCAAAAGCATTAACCATTGTATTGTCATCGTTGCCCCACGGCTGGTTAGTGAACGTATTAAAGAACAGGTGAGGATTATTGATTCTCCGCAGCCATTAATTTCAATTGAATTAGTGGTGACGGAGAGACGTTGCAACCAAGGAAAAAAAATAGGGTTTGATTGGTCGCAGGCTTTGAATTTCAGCTTGTCCGGAGATTGGCAAGCCGGTTCTTTTGCCAAAATACTCAAAACAGAGCTTAACTCTTCCTTACAGGCATTAGTTCAGCAAGGAAACATTGAACTAAAAGCTAACCCTAAAATTGTTGTGCAAAACGGCCAGGTGGCAGAAATAAATCTTACTAAAGAGAAATATATAGTTCTTTATGAGGAGCCGTCAAAGGGGGATGGCCGCTATTTTTACTATTCGCGCTATGAGGCCAAGCCAATCAGAAGCGGCGTAATGCTCAAGGTTATGCCTCAGGTCTCGCGCGAGGGTGAGATAATTCTCACCCTAACCGTAGAGGTGTCAGATATGGATGAGTCCTCTTTGGATGGAAAAGAGCTGCCGATTGTCAATAAAAGAGAGGTAAAAACCTCTCTAAGGATTAAGTCCGGCGACACGGTCGCTATCGGCGGGCTTTACCAGGAGGTATCCAAGGAGTTTAAAAATGGATTACCTTTTCTTGGTAGAATACCTTTTTTCTTTGGAAGAAAAAAGGCAGCCAGAGAAAAAACAGAATTAGTGATTTTTGTTTCCCCTGTCATCATCTAAAGGTAAATTTTTTCAAATTTTTTGTTTTAGAGGGCTTTGTGATATATCACAAA
>CAYVXQ010000107.1:0-3140 GCA_964454625.1 uncultured Candidatus Saccharibacteria bacterium | reverse complement strand
AATCGAGTAATTGTTTTGAAAAGTAATGATGGGTTGGTATATAGTCAGAAAATAGGGGCTGAACATTTAAACAAAAGCGACCCCCGGGTTTTAATACGCGGACACATTCTTTCCAAATAGTATTTAGTTTTTTGAAATATTCATTCCACCTTAGAGCATCATTTTTCTTGTCGTCTTCGTATTCAAGACCAAAATTATAGGGGGGTGAAGTAATAATTATATCTATCGAATCATCCGGAAATCGTTTTATTACTTCTTCACTATCACCGCAAATGATTTTATTAGTAAATCCATTAATTCCTTCTTGTTCTTTAACGGTTATTGATTCTTTATAATGTTTTGTTCCGCCCCTAATTTTTTCTTTGAGGAAACGATCTTTGACCTTTCTTTCTCTTTTAAGAAGTTTTGCATCGGGATATAAACTTTCTACCTTTTTTATTTCTGGAAGTTCAGCTATTCTTCTCATTTCCTCAAAATTTCTAATTACATTAATAACCTTTCCTTGAATTATCAACTCTTTCGTGAAAATTGGTTTAATATTTGGATTGGCTGGTTGTAATCTAAACCCACCTTTTTCTTTGTAGATTTTTTTTAAAGTTACTTCATTATCATTAATTAAAGCAACAACAGTTTCTCCATTTTCTGCGTCGGGTTGTTTTCGGATAATTACAGTATCGCCATCAAAAATTCCTTCCTCAATCATACTATTGCCCTGAACCCGTAGAGCATAATGTTCGCTGGATTTACCCCCACCACCTATACATAGGTGTGGGGGTTTAGACAATTGGGATTTTGGAACTTCAATAGTTTCCGGATTTTCAATCGCTTCAATTGGTTCTCCGGCTGCAATAATTCCGAGGAGGGGAATTTTTGCTAAATCTGAGTTCCTTCTTTTGTTATTTAGTTCAAGCGACCGTGGTTGGTTTTCAATTTTTTTTAAGTATCCTTTTTCTTTTAATGTTTCTATATGCTGGTGGACGGTAGATTTTACCAACTTAAAATGCCTTCCAATTTCTTCAAGCGAAGGGGAATACCCCTTTTCTTTTATATATTTCTTTATATATTCAAAGACTTTCTTTTGTTTTGGAGTTAGCATTATTATATAATACCGAACATCAACCGAACCTGTAAAGAGGTCAACTGTGGATAACTTTTAATCGTAACAGGTGGTGTTTGTTACATTTTGAAGTAGGGTATTATTGTTTGTTTTAAGGAAAAAATAGTATAATTAAATAAAATTATGCCGATAAACAATGGGGTAAACAGTATTGGAAATTCAATTAGTCGGGCGATAGATTTTCTTTATCAGAATCAATTGCCTTGGGGTGAATTCAAAGCCCTGGCCTGCTGGAATCGCTTCCTTCTGGGAAGCTATTTTGATAGTTCTCCTTTTGTCACCAGTTTTGCCTTATATTCTCTGAAAGATATTAAAGACCAGAAAGTAAAAATAATGACCAAAAAAGCGATTAGTTTTTTATTAAGCGGACAGGAAAAAGGAGGCCTCTGGAGATTCTGGACTTCAAGAAATAAAAAAAGAGTGCCGCCCGACCTTGATGACACTTCAACCATTTGTTCTTTCATTAATCAGGCAATAAAACTTAATCAACTTTGTTCACTCTATTATCCGAGCAAATTAGCCCTCTTTTATATGATTTCGAGAGCATTTAAAAATAATATTACTGCCCTTGAAGAAAGTAGAGATATAATTATTAAATCTATTTCCCTGGCGTTACTATGGCTCAGAAGAGCTAACTACCGCCTTGGTTATTGAAGCAATGAAAAACTATTTCTCCCTTTATGGAAAGAACTTTTGAAACAATTATTATTGGAGCCGGGCCTGGTGGTTTGACTGCCGGAAGATACTTAGAAGATGCTCTGGTTTTAGAGCAAAAAGAGGAAATTGGTAAACCGGTTCAATGCGCTGAAGGATTGGCTAAATATTTTTTAGACAGACTTAACATTCGGCCTGACCCGAGCTGGATTTCAGCTACTATTGACAACAATCAGATGGTTCCGCCCAACGGTAAAACGGCCAATCTTTCAACCAAAGAAGGGGGTTATATTTTAGATAGAGTGAATTTTGAAAAATTTTTAGCAGGTCTTTGCCGGGCAAAAATCCAGCTTAAAAAAAGAGTAATTGATATCGAAAAAGAAGGGGAAGTTTGGCAGATAAGAACCCAAGACGGCCAGGAGTTTGAATCAAGGTATCTTATTGGCGCCGACGGCCCCGCTTCAATCGTAAGGAGGGAAGTTTTCCAAGAAAAAGTAGACATTTATCCCTGCCTTCAATATTTGGTTGAGGTGGAAAAAGAAGTGGACTGCCAGACCATGAAGCTTTATTTTGACCAGAAGAGATTTCCTATGGGCTATGCTTGGATTTTTCCCAAGTCAAAAAATACAGCCAATATCGGACTGGGTTCCGGAGGGAAAACAAATCTTAAGACACAGTTTGAAGATTTTATGGAAAATACCGTTAAAAAAGAATTGGGAAATTACCGTTTTTTAAAAAATATCAGCGGAGTTATCCCGATGACAAAAGAGCCGATAAAATTAATCAAAGACAATGCTTTGTTGGTTGGCGATGCCGGCGCCATGGTAGATCCGATATCAGGCGGAGGAATCGGCAATGCTATGATTGCCGGAGAGCAAGCGGCGAAAGCCATTCTGGCTAAAGATGTCAATTCTTATCCCGCGAGAATTAAATCTCTTTCTTGTTTTAATAAAAACTTGCTCTCAGTCCAGAAAATTTTGTATTCGTTTGATAACGGAACTTTAAATGAAGCTGGAGAAGTTTTGGAAAAAGCTGGCGGAGACATCTTTTATTTAAAGAATTTTTCCACCCTTTCCAATTTTTTATCAAAACCTAATTTAAGGAAAAACATTTTCAAATTTTTGAAGCTCCTTTTTATTTATAGAAACTACACACGTTTTAAACGACAAATTTATGGCTAGTCGAACCAAAATAAAAAAAGAAGCAATAAAAGAATATCTGGGAAAGAGAAGGCCGGAGATTGACAGGGTTATAAAAAAATATCTTCCTCAAAAGGCAACCAAGAAATGGCTTGATTTTACCTTTGGCAAGCCCCGCTATTTTTATAGCCAGAAAGCAGCTCAGGAGGTTCTTCTTAAGCCAATTCAGG
>CAYVXQ010000106.1:1615-3144 GCA_964454625.1 uncultured Candidatus Saccharibacteria bacterium | reverse complement strand
TGCATCTTGCCGTAATGAGCGCCTTTTTAGGGATAGTCCCTGTTTTCTGGCATTTCGGTAATTTTTCTCTCCAAGGTTGATAAAATTTTTATCTGTGTTATCATAGAACTGGTAGCGAGCAATCCCGATTTGTCATTCCTCGCTAACGCTCGGAATGACATTTTTAGGGGCTTTTCTACACTCTCTAAATATGAAAGAAACTATTAAAATTCCAACCATAATTACCATCAAGCCCGAGATAAGATTTGGCAAGCCTTGCATTAAAGGCACAAGGATTGCTATTGCTGATATTTTAAATCTTATTAGAGCTGGTTATGCTATTAATGATATTCCTAGTCAATATCCGCCAGTAACATTGCAAGATGTTAAAACCGCCATACAATATGCTGTTAATATACTAGGCAAAGAAGAGGTTCTGGCTATTATTTAATCTTTTATGTTTAAAATTTTAGCCGATGAATGCATTAACACTGACATTATCACTATGCTGCGCAATCGCGGATTTAACGTTCTCGCCGCAAAAGAAGCTGGCTTGTCCGGCAAGAGCGACGAGGATGTTTTTGATTTTGCTCAAAAATCAAAAAGAATACTCTTAACTTTTGATCGCGGCTTTGGCGATATTTTCCGTTTTAAAATTAGAGAAAGTTCTGGAGTGATTCTTCTTTTAATTCACAATATGAGCAGAGCTGAAATTATAGATATTCCATTGACTTTCTTTTCCGTTCTATCTAAAAGAAACTTGGCGGGCAAGCTGGTTATTATCGGTAAACACAAGATTAGAATTATTGAGAGATGAAATAGAAAAATAAGGATGGTATATTGAAAAGCACATCTGAATACAAGAATAGTTGCCTGCCACCAAAGAGCTTTTAATTCGCCAAAAAACAAGCCCTATCTATGTAGGTAAAATAGACATAACAAACGGCAATATGTATATTAAAGGACAATTAGGCGAACGATGCAGTTTACCTTAAGACGACACCGCAGGACGATACGGGCCGCCATACCGCTAACGACAACGATAAAACGGTGTCGGTGTAGCAGCCCGTATCGTTGTCGTCATTTGGTTTCGGTAAAAGTATGGAAGATTATAGACCAATCAAAAGTTTTCGGGACTTAGATGTTTTTCAGAATACTTACAAGGCATCAATAGTTGTGATGACACAAATTATTCCTAAATTGCCGAATTCTGAAAAGTATGATTTGAAAGATCAATTAAGTAGATCATGCAAGGCGATTCCAAGATTAATTGCGGAAGGTTACGCGAAAAAACATCAAAAATCAGGATTTCAAAAGTATATTGATGACGCGATGGCTGAATGTAATGAGACAATTGTTAGTTTGGAGCACGCAAAAGACATTTATAAATTTGAGCTGAAGTTATGCTCAGAACTAATAGATATTTATGACAAGTCCGCTCGTCAACTTTTTAATTTGGCTAAAGCGTGGGATAATTTCAAGACACGTAGCCCTAAAGACGACACCGCAGGACGATACGGGCCGCCATACCGCTAACGACAACGATAAAA
>CAYVXQ010000106.1:0-1515 GCA_964454625.1 uncultured Candidatus Saccharibacteria bacterium | reverse complement strand
TATAGACCAATCAAAAGTTTTCGGGACTTAGATGTTTTTCAGAATACTTACAAGGGGCCGCCATACCGCTAACGACAACGATGATCATTATGTCTAACAACAAAATCTTATTCGTTGTTTTTTGTCTTTTTGCTTTGCTTGGAGCAGGTTTTTTCTCTTTTTTCCTGTTAACAAAAATAGGTGATGTAAAAGCCGGCACAGACCAAAATGTTTCTGGTTGGGCTTGGTCGGAGAATATCGGCTGGGTGAGTTTTAATTCAACTAATTGCGATTCAGATGAAAATGGTATAACTGATACTGGCAATTATCCTCAATGTCCGGATGGCGCGGTTTCTGCTGATTATGGCGTTAATATAAATCCCGCCGACGGTTCTTTTTCCGGGTATGCCTGGTCCGAAAGTATTGGCTGGATTGACTTTGCGCCAGATGGACCCTATCCTAAACCACCTAATTACTCAGCAAAAGTTAATGACGATGGCAAGGTTTCCGGCTGGGCAAGGGCTTTGTCATATACCGGCGGCTGGGACGGTTGGATTAAATTAGATGGTGTTTCTATTGATATTGTCAACCGTGATTTTTCCGGTTATGCCTGGGGCAGTGATGTTATTGGTTGGCTGAGTTTTGCCGGGTCTAATTATAATGTGGCAACTACTTTTGATTTCAATCGTGCGCCCAGCGCCGAGGATTTAGAAGCTAATCAGGGCGATTATTGCACTCCTCCGCCGCATCTTACTTTAAATTGGAACTTCATTGATTTAGACGGCGACAAGCAATATGGTTATCAAGTGCAAATAGATGATGACAAGGAAATGTCTAGCCCGTTAAACGATAGTTGTCCTACTGCTGAGACCGGTACTTGTGATTTAGACCCCCCGCATGATTCTCAATCATACGCGCCAATAATTTCTCTTCTTTATGACACAACTTATTATTGGAGGGTGAAAGTGGCTGACGAACACGCGAGTTGGTCGGACTGGAGCGAAGTCGTTTCTTTTGCCACGCCTGTTCACGAATTTCCTGAGCCGGACTTTACCACAATTGCCCAGAAAATCACTAAAAACGAGTTTGTGCAATTTTGCGCTGTGCAAGAAGGAGGTCTTTGCGAAGAGGATAATAGTGTTTGCTATGATGCTGATGGCTCTATTCCTCCTCCTTCTTGTCATGACAAGACCTTTGTCTGGGATTTTCCCGAAGGCACAGAATTTGCTGAGGACAGCGCGGCTGATTCGGAAAATCCCATGGTTAAGTTTACCAGCGGCGGAGCCATGGATGTTTCTTTAAACATTACTGATGATATTGGCTCTTGCACTATTACTAAAGCCATAAGTATCACCAAGCCATTGCCCAAGTGGAAAGAAATAGCACCTTAAACAAAGCACCAAGCACGAAATCCGAAATCCGAAACAAATCCTAATCTTTAAAATTCAAAATTCAAAATCGTAGGACTTACGGGTTTATTTGTCATTCTGAGCCAGCAGGCGAAGAATCCGACACGTAGTGTCGCCCTGAGGCGAT
>CAYVXQ010000105.1:0-3158 GCA_964454625.1 uncultured Candidatus Saccharibacteria bacterium | reverse complement strand
CCCGATTTGAATTCCTTCTAAAAACGCAAAAAACATAGCATTACTCGCAGCAAAACTCCAGCCCGCGGATTGTGGTGCAGGGGTCAGATTATCATCCCTCGCTGGTCATTTCGCCGAGAATCGCTTGCAAAAACATTTCTTGGCCGTTTCTTAAAATTTTTAGAGTAATATTATCACCCGCTTGATGCTTTCTAATTATTTTACCCAAAGAGTTCTTTTGAGTAATTTTAACTTCGTCAATTTCCAAAATTATGTCGCCGTTTTTTAGCCCGGCTTTATCCGCGGCTGAATCCGGGGTAACAGCCGGCTCGTTCTGGCTGCCTTTGGCAATTAAACTGCCATAGTCAACCGTTGTTTTTAACTCCTCTTGATTCTCTGGGGTAATGGCCACATGGCGCACGCCTAAAAACGGATAGACAATCTTGCCCAAGGTTTCAGCGTCGCTTAAGTCCTTTTTGGCTTCATTGATTAAAATGGCAAAACCAATGCTTTGAGCTGATTGAGCCATGGCCACATTAACGCCAATTACCTCGCCGCGCAGGTTTAGCAAGGGCCCGCCGGAATTGCCCGGATTAATGGCCGCATCGGTCTGAATTGCATCTTCTAATATCTCGCTAATGCCCCCGCCCGAAGCAGTGATAGTGCGGCCCAGGCCTGAAATCACGCCGACTGAAACGGTGTTGTTAAGTTCACCTAAAGCATTGCCGATAGCCACCACGGTTTGGCCAATCTGTAAATCGCTGGAATCGCCCAATTTTAACGCAGGAAAAGGCAGAGAAATAACAGTGCCGTCGTCTTTGACTCCTTGCTCTTTTTCAATTTTTATAACCGCCAAATCCTGAAAAGGGTCGCGAGCTAAAACCTTTACTGGATATGTCTTGCCGTCCACCGTAACAATCATGTATTGGGCGTCTTTGTCAGCCACCACATGTTTATTAGTCAACCCGAGACCATCTGGAGAAACAATAAAACCCGTGCCCTCGCCCACCCGCTGTTTCTTGGTGCCGCTTTGCCGTTGCTTGGGAACCTGAATCTTAAAAGGCGAAAACCCGAAAAAATCATTGGGCAAAGGGCTTTGCTCCTCATAATATGTTTCATAAACAGGTACTTCTTTGGTGATAATCACGCTGACAACCGCCTCAGAGGCCTTTTTGACCACGTTTATCACGGATTCTTCATGAGATGTTTGGGGAGTATATTTAGGTATTATTGCTTGGCCGGAGACCTCGGGCAATGGTTCGGGTTTTTCTTTTAACATCAGCCATGGCCAATTTAACGAAAAACGCCATTGGTCACGGATATTCTGCCAATAAGAATTAGCTGTGTTTAAGATACCCTGGCCATAAACCCCGCCGAACAAAAAGCCGCCTAAAAAAATCACTAAAAGAAAACTCCAGAGAAATCTGCAGTTGACCTTAATTGAAGAAACAACCGAACATTTTTTTTTAAATTTGGGCATTTTCCAAACAATGTCCTGCTCAAGAATTTTTTTGATTTTAGAAAAATCTATTGACATAATTTTCAACTAAAGCACAGATTACAAAACACAAAACACAAACGGATTCAAGAATTTAGTTTGTATTTTGAAAGTTGTGTTTTGTGTTTTGTTTGTGTTTTGTGTTCTGTGCTTTTGGTCCTGTGTCTTGTCTTTTATCTTGCCAAATATGGCAAAAAAATTAAAATTCCCACGGCCACGGAACCCAAACATGATATTAAAACAGCCGACGAGGACAAATCCTTAATTTTTCTAATCCGCGGGTCGCGGCAGGGCTGAAACATATCCAACATTCCTTCCAACTGGCTGTTCAAAAGCTCTAATCCCAAAACCAAGGCAATCATTAAAAAAAGCAGAGCCATTTCTATGCCTTTGAGCGGAAACCAAAACATAGCAAAAACCACGCAAAAAGCCACCACTAATTCAACGCGAAAACTCTGCTCTTCTTTTATTGCCCATAACAACCCTTTGCCAGAAATTTGAAACGGTTTTAAAAACGGTTTGAGCTGTTTCTTAAGCGATTGCATAGGTCTCGGTTAATTATAATTCATTTTTACGTCAACGCAAGACCGCGCAATTAGTTGTCGCAGCAATATGATAATTTCATAGTACGGGCAATTTAGAAATTTCATACCCGGCAAGTTTTCTGTCAGAATGAGAGTGTAGAAAAACCCCTGAAGATGTCATTCCGAGCGTTAGCGAGGAATCTCTAAACCTTGTCAGGACAAGATTCTTCACTTCGTTCAGAATGACAAAAATAGGTTTTTCTACGCTCTCATCATAAATGGTGGTTGACCCCATTTTTTCATTTTATGTGACCCCATTTTATGTGACCCCATTTTCCCTGTTTTGTGAAAGTTGTAGAAATTGTTAAAAAAACTTTTTAATGGATTGGATATTTTCTTTCATGCCAGCCAAGCCATTTTTTAACCGATAATCTAACTCCCAAAGAGCCGATTTGTTGCTATCATACCTTAGCTTATTTATGGCACCATCACAACTAAGCCACAGGTATTGAATATGTTCGCTGCTAATTTTTAACTCTTTTGATGATACTTCAACCCCGAAAGAAAACTCTGGAATCATCACGGTATCACCCCAAATCAAACCACAGATATTCGCGGCCGGTATGGTAGTCATAGAAGACAATCTAATATAGCGTGAGTCTCCACCGATGGCCGCCTCCTCATACGCCTCTCTTTTCGCGGCCTCAAGGGGCGATTCATCGCCTTCACCTCCTCCAGCCAAACCTTGCCATATACCCAAATCTTTCCTTTTAAATATCGCGTAATAGTGTTTGTTTTCCTCTTTTATGAACGGGAAAATTAAAACCTGATAAGGCGCTCTCATAAATTTATATATCATTTTAAAAATTAAACACCAAATTGGGTTCTGCGCTAAGCCAGTCTTTATCCTATGGCCCCTTTTGGGTTTATTTTAAGCCAACTCCCCCAAAAATCAAGCAAAAAGTTCGAATCCTGCCTTGGGTATAAACAAAAACCATTATGAAATTACAAGCATTAATTAACAACAAAAAAGCCCGGCTTTAACCCGAGCTTTTTTGTTTTATGTGTTATCTGGTGGATATTTGCCGATTTCGGCAAGTTTGCTCCGCGGGTAGGATTCGAACCTACAACCTAGTGATTAACAGTCACCCGCGCTA
>CAYVXQ010000104.1:0-3158 GCA_964454625.1 uncultured Candidatus Saccharibacteria bacterium | reverse complement strand
AAAATTATTTTGATTATATTATTCCAGTTCCATTGCATAAAATTCGCCAACATTGGCGCGGGTTTAATCAGGCAGAGCTTTTAGCAGATGAGATTTCCAAAGAAATTAAAATTCCAGTTTTAAATAATATTATTTTTAGAATAAAAAATACTAAGTCTCAAGTTAAAAAAGGCAAAAAAGAAAAACGCCAGATAAACATTCAAGGCGCTTTTCAGGTTAATGACAAATATAAGAATTTAGTATTTGTTCAAAATAGCCCATTTTGTCATCCCGACGATATTACTTGTCATCCCGCAGTACTGCGGGATCTAGTTTCTGGATTCCGTGTCACCCGCCCGAACGACTGCCGTCGCCCAGTCGGGCGGGAGCATGGGATGACAAAAATAGAGCACGGGATGACAGATATAAATTTAGAAAATAAAAAAATTTTATTAGTAGATGATGTTTTTACTACTGGTTCAACAATGCAAGAAGTTGCCAAAGTTCTGAAACAGGCCAGCGCAGGTGAAGTGTGGGGATTAGTAATTACAAAAGGGTAAATTTGGTGTGTGTATGAAAAAAATCAAACTGGTTTCGCCCAAAACCTGTAAGGCGGGCAGGATTTTCCCCGAACCCTTTCCGCCCGCCTCGCCTTGCCTGCCCGACCGAAACTGAAAAGTGAAGGCGGGAAGCGGAGCGGAAAGGACGATTTCCAATTTTTC
Source organism: uncultured Candidatus Saccharibacteria bacterium (assembly GCA_964454625.1). GTDB lineage: Bacteria > Patescibacteriota > Minisyncoccia > Minisyncoccales > CG1-02-41-26 > CG1-02-41-26. Next base: position 2,457 of record CAYVXQ010000104.1, on the reverse strand, counting down.
TTTGGCGGTAAATTCTTAAACTAATCGGTACTTTCGTAAAGCTACAAAAATTATAATTCCTAAAAACAGAGTTGTGAACGCTAAAACAGTCATGGCTTGAGCGAGAGAATAAATATCAGCTAACCACCCTACAATAGGAATGATTGCGGCATACAACAATCTTCCAACAAAACTTTCTGCTGACAGAACGGTTGCTCTCATATCTGATGTAGTAAGCTTGTTTATATAGTCGGCAACGACTACATTTTTGAAACCCCTCACAAACTGATGCAGGAATGAAAATGAAAAACTAAAGAGAAAAATAAAATTGCTCATTAGGAAGTAGCTACCAGATACAAGGAAGATGAGCATGACCAGCGAATACTTTTGTCCAAGTTTCTTTTCTAATCTGTGAGCATATTTTGAGGAGATTGCTGCAACAACCTGAAAGCTGGCAAACACTACGCCAAAGTAAGCAATATCCAGCCCCGATAACTTAAAATACGGCTGATACAACCATAGAGCTGATTGGTTAAACGAGTAGACAATGCCCGAATATAAAATCAGCCATCTTAGTTTTTCATTTTCAATGAGAGCAACTTTCATAATTTTGAATATCTCTCGAATGTAACCCTTCTGGAATATGAGCTTATGTCTTGTTGGCTCATGTAATGAAAGAGATACGGGAATCAGTAGGGCAAAAAATGGAATAGAAGCATAAAGAGTGTATCTCAAGTCAATTTTTGCAATAAGCCCTCCAAGCACATTGGATACAGCCAGCGCAATCATCCCGATAAAAATTGCGTTGCCCCAAATACGCTTGTAATTTTGCTCTTCTTTTAATTCCACTAGCGTGTCGTACATAAATGCCGAAGCGGTTCCAGATGTGAGTGAAATAGCAAGTGCAAAGAAAATTTCCGCAACAATGAATTGAGCAAAATTATGACCAAGGCTATAGGCTGATATTGCAACAAGAAAAGATACACCAGCCAAAACCAATGTGCGCTTTCTACCGTAAATGTCTGCAAAATATCCAGTGGGAATTTATAGGACAACGACAATCACAGCAAAAATTGACTGCAAGATCATCACCTGTGTCAGACTTAGCCCATTGTTCTGCCAGAACAAAACAATGACAGGAATAGAGAAAAACATCCCGGCAAAAATCTCGTGGAGATAGAACTTCCAAATGTTTGAACGAAGTTTTGTTTTAGTATCTGTCATATTTATTTCATTAAATCTTCAACGGAAACATCCAACGTCTTTGCGATTTTTGCCATCATCTGCACTCCCGGCTTCTTTATAAAACGTCCTTGATTTTTCGCCCCGCCACTGCGTGCCTTGCTCGCCACACCACAGAAAAATACTCTTTGCTCTTTTCATTTTGCGCCCGCCCGATTTCTTTTTCTTTTCTCAAACGGAACTGGAACGGCAAGCACGAGCGGGCAAAAGCTTGTCCCGTGCCACGACACGGGATTCCTTCCCCCAGACCAGTTCCTTTTTGCCCTTTTGCTTCAACGCCCGCGTGGCGGGCGCGGCGGCGGCTAAAAAACTAAAAGAGTGGCGGGTGGGTTAAGTGAGCATTAAGGAAAGTGTTCCTATAAATTCCCAAATTTTTGACATATCAATTTTCATATTAAATATTTTTATGTGGATAATTTTACTTTTGACTTTCTATTTTCTTTCTATTATAATGTAAGTATAAATCTAATAAAAAATAAAGTCAAGTATTTATGCTCACAAAAAGACAAAAACAAGTTTTAGACTTTATATCCTCTTATCACAAGAAAAATGGATACGCCCCCTCTCTGGAAGAAATACGCAAAAAACTTAAAGTTGCCTCTGTTTCAACCGCCCATTTTCATGTAAAAAAATTGCAAGATTTGGGGTTTATCGGAAAGCAAGACAATAGGCCAAGATCAATTGATATTTATGAAAATGAAAAAATGGTAAATATCCCATTGCTCGGCTTAATTGCGGCTGGTCAACCTATTGAGGCGATACAAAATCAAAACAGGGAAACAATTGCTGTTCCAAGAAGTAAAATATCTCGCAACGGTGAATTTTACGCTTTAAGAGTAGTCGGCGATAGCATGATTGATGAAAATATAAATGACGGCGATTTAGTTTTAGTTAAACAACAAGATACTGCCGAAAATGGACAAAAAGTAGTTGCTCTTGTGGATAACTACGAAGCTACTTTGAAAAAATTTTATAAGGAAAAAAATTATATAAGATTACAACCCGCGAATGAAAAAATTGAGCCGATTATTATAAAGAGGAATAGAGAGCTAACAATACAAGGTATTGTTATTGATGTAATAAGAAATGAAGAAGAAATACAAGCTGAAAAACTTTTAGAAAATAAAGAAATAAAAAGGAGCAAAAAACTTCCTTTGAATAAAATTATTTTAGGAGATGCCGTAGAAGAATTAAAAAAATTACCAAATGAAAGTTGTGATGTTATTATTATTGATC
>CAYVXQ010000103.1:0-3166 GCA_964454625.1 uncultured Candidatus Saccharibacteria bacterium | reverse complement strand
CCCTGAAAAAAATCTTCAAAGAAAAGAACCGCATCCGCCTCCAGCCCGCCAACCCTCGCCTCAAACCCATTTTCGTAAAAACCGTGATTATCCAAGGTAAAGTGATAAGCGCGATTAGGAATTTGGAGCAATCATCTCTATGAGCAACGGCATAATCAATGATATTATTAAAATTGAAATTAAAAATGTTTTAAAGCTATAGACAATGAATTATTAGACATAAAACAAGCAAGCGAATTTATAAGCGGCTATTTGAACCGTCAAGTTTCGGCTTCTAATATCTCTTATCTTGTTCAGTATGGTTTGGTTAGGAAAATTGGCTATAATGGCACAACACAGGTTATTAAGCAGGATTTATTAAATTACTTTGAAAACTCGTATCATTATAAAAGAAAGCAAGAATGGAAAGACAAACTCGGAGCTGATTTGAATTGGGCATTATCCTTTGAACAATACAGGGAAGCCCAAACAACTAAACATGTCCATAGATTGCACCCCTATAAAGGAAAATTTATCCCGCAGCTGGTTGAGTATTTTTTGGATAGTCATACTGATAATTTCAAGAGAGATGTTTATTTTAGAAAAGGCGATATTGTTCTTGACCCATTTTGTGGGAGCGGCACCACTTTGGTACAAAGCTCGGAGCTTGGAATACACGCGATTGGCGTCGATGTTTCTGCTTTCAATAGTTTTATTAGCAACGTAAAATTAGGCCGTTATGATATTGATAACTTAAAAACCGAAGTAGGCAGGATTAGCGGATTACTGGTCGAGTTTTTAAAAAATTCTAACACAATTAAATTTGAAAATGAATTAGTCAAAGAGCTTTTCTTTTTTAATAATAAATACTTCCCATCGCCTGACTACCGATACAAAGTGAAACGAGGGCAAATTGATGAATGGGCTTATAGCCAAGGTAAGGAAAAAGCGTTTTTGTCTGTATATCAAAAATTGCTCAACAAATATGGCATTAAACTTAAACAGAAAAAAGCAGAAAATTTTTTAGCTAAATGGTATCTGCAAGATGTAAGAGATGAAATTGACTTTGTTTTTACTTTGGTTAAGCAAATTAAAAATCCTTGTTCTAAAATGATGGCTGGTATTATTCTAAGCCGCACAATTCGTTCCTGCCGAGCAACAACCCACGCTGACTTGGCGACATTAAAAGAGCCGATTATTACTCCTTATTACTGTTCCAAGCATGGCAAGATTTGTAAGCCGCTTTTTTCAATTTTGGATTGGTGGAAAAGATATAGCGTTGACACCATTAGCAGGTTGATTGAATTTAATAAATTGCGAACAAATACTTATCAAACCTGCTTGACGGGCGACTCCAGAAGCATTGACATCTTGGCAGAATTAAAAAAACAAAAAGAGCCATTGTTTGATTTAGTAAAACGAAAAAAGATTAACGGCATTTTTTCAAGCCCGCCTTATGTTGGTCTCATTGATTATCATGAGCAGCACGCTTATGTTTATGATTTATTTAGTTTTGAAAGGAATGACGAAGCCGAGATTGGCCCTCTCTCTCGCGGGCAAGGCAAAGAGGCCAGAGAATCTTATATGAAAGGCATAATAGATGTATTGAATAATTGTAAAAAGTATTTGGCTAATGATTACGATGTTTTTTTGGTAGCCAATGATAAATACAACCTTTATCCGAACATAGCCCAAGGCGCTGGTATGGAAATAATAAATCAATTTAAACGTCCGGTGTTAAACAGAACCGAAAGGGATAAGTCGCCCTATTCGGAAATAATTTTTCATTTAAAAATTTATGAATACAAAAGAAAAACTGCAAGCACAGATAAATAAAATTGATAATTTAAAAAAATTGACTTTCGAAAATACGCAAAAAGATATTTGGATAGTCGAAACCCTGCAATTATTAGAGGCGCACTTTAATGCAAGGCATGTTAGTAATTTTGATAGAATATTTAATCACGGTTGTGTTCTTACGGATGATTGGAACGGACAAAAAGAATATTTAAAAGAACTTAAAAAGGCTGAAGAATTTTTACACACCATTACTAGTACTAGTGAATGTAGGATAATGAAACAGTCATCGAGCAGATACAATGCTTTATTAAAATATTTATCGCAATTATGGCAAGAATTAAAAGATTTCATTGCTAAGATAATCTCAAATTTGATAAAAAATTAATATGCCACTCACCCAAAATCAAAAACAACAAATTACCGAATTATTGAAAAAGAAAATAGAAGATAAGCTTAAGCGCTATGCGCGGGAGACAACTTCAATGCCGTTCTTAGTGCGCTTGATTCAAGATAGCGAAAAAGTCGCGGCCTATTCTTTTATTCACTCATTAGCAACTAGTTTAGGAATGTCTATTTACGAAGATGTCTCAAAAATCATCGCGTCCGAGACAGCGCAAGAATGTTTTACTAAATACGATATCGGCGGCGTAATTTCTAAAGAACAAAAATTGGTTATTGATAATATTATCAGGGAATTAAGAAACGGCGAGCGAAAAGTGTGCAGTGTGCAAGAAATCCAAGAAGTTTTAAAAGCATCGGCTAAAGATGGCCGAGCTCAAAAAGAGGGGAAGATGGTTGATTTTTATATGTTGAGAAATAATACAGAACACTATTTTGAAATTAAAACAGTCAAGCCTAATATTGATGTTTTTACTAAAGCCAAAACTAAATTATTAGAATGGGTAGCTCGCCGTAGAAAATTAATTAAAGTATTTTTAGCTTTTCCATATAATCCTTATCATCCTAAACCTTACGAGCGATTTACGGAACAAGGTTTATTAGATAGAGAGCGGTCAAGAATTTTTGGTCGGCAAAGAATACTGGGATTTTCTTGGCGGTGAAAATACTTTTGAGGAATTACTGAAGCTTTTTGATAGTGTTGGCGAAAAATTGAAAGAAAAAGAAATATCGTTACTCGGCGATTTGCTTTTGCTTGCGGGAGCGCTTTTGGAAAAGATTGAAAGCGGAGAAAATAAAAAATTCAACGCTATGATTTTTAAGAAAACAATGCGTTTTTATTGCGCGCAAATGAAAGAATATGAACACTAAAAAAATTTTGAAAATAAAAAGATGAAAAAGAATTTTCAAAAGTGGCATAATAAAAAAGCAAAAATTGACGAAATTATAAAACGGCCGTTTTTTCATGAACGAGAAATTTGGTTTTGTC
>CAYVXQ010000102.1:0-3176 GCA_964454625.1 uncultured Candidatus Saccharibacteria bacterium | reverse complement strand
GATATGGTACAGCCTCGTTTATTGCAGAAAAGGTTACTGAAATAATTCCATTAGAGAAAGAAAGAAGATTGGAAAAAAAGATTGACCAAGTTTTTTTGCATAAAATTTGGGGTCCAGTTATTACGGGTTTATCTCTTCTTTTGGTTTTTGGAATACTTTTAAAGCTTGGCAACTGGATTCAGGGATTGTTGATGGGATGGGCAGAAAATTTTTTGTCCTCTTTCGGGGAAGCCAGTTCGTTTTTTTCTATAATATTAGTTCAAGGTTTAACCGGGCTTGTAGCAGGAATTTCTATTGCCCTACCTTATGTATTTTTATTTTATCTACTGCTGGGCTTATTAGAAGATATAGGACTTCTTTCCCGATTTATTGTCAATGCGGAAAGGTTTCTGAGGAAATTAGGCTTACAGGGAAAGTCATTTATTCCATTACTATTAGGACTAGGCTGTACTGCGCCGGCGACTAGAGCTACTAGAGTCCTGTCATCTAAAAAAGAGCAGTTTCATACTGCTTCCCTGTTTGCTTTTGTTCCTTGTTCCTCAAGAATTGCTATAATAATGGGGATAGTTGGTTTTTATGCTGGAATAATATGGGCTTTTTTTGTTTTTGCTACTTTACTTATTGCCGGTTTAATCTGGGCTTTTGGAATAAAGAAAGTGTTTTCTGTAAAAAGTGAACCCTTGCTTTTGGAACTACCGCCTTATAGAAAACCTTTATTCGGAAATGTATTGGCTAAAAGCTGGGTTAGAATGAAAGATTTTGTGTATATAGTTGTGCCACTGTTAGCGGTTGGAGGGATGGTTTACGGAATTTTAAATGCTATGGGTATTACCAACAGTATAATAAAACCCCTTTCACCGATTACTATATGGTTGGGATTGCCTGCTATAACTATTATTCCTTTATTTTTTGGTTTTTTGCAAAAAGATTTGACCGGTGCAATGTTAATCTCAGTTTTGGGCAGTGGTGTTTCTTCTATCCTCAGTCCTCTTCAATTATATACTTTTGGGATAGCTTCTACTATTGGGATTCCTTGTATAATTGCCTTAGGGATACTTTGGAAAGAGTTTGGCTTCAAAAAATCTTTAATTTTAACCACGGGTTCTATAAGTTATGGGCTTTTAATTACAGGGTTAATAAGGAGAATAGTTTATTTTCTATTCTAAGCTAATCTTTTAAAGCTAACATGAATAATAATTCAATACTAAAAGTTGAAAATTTAAACGTTAAACTGAACGGAGAGAAAATTATCGAAGACTTAAGTTTTGAAGTTAAAGAGGGAGAAACTTTAGCTATCCTGGGTCCAAACGGAGCGGGAAAAACGGTATTGTTTAGAACTTTGTTGGGTTTTCTGCCCTTTGAGGGGGAGATTCAATGGAAACTGGGATTGAAAATTAGTTACGTTCCCGCTGGGCTTCCTTCGTCTAAAGACATTCCATTAACCGTTAAGGAATTTTTCGATTTGAAAAAAAGTTCTCAAAAAGAAGCCGTTATTGAAGCCTTAAGCGTGGTGGGGCTGAAGAATCCCGAAGTTTTGGGAAAACAAGTCTCATTCCTTTCTACCGGTCAGTTCCAGCGGCTTTTGGTGGCTTGGGGGCTGTACGACAATCCTCAGGTTTTGCTTTTTGACGAACCGACAGCCGGAGTTGACATCAGGGGTCAGGAATCAATTTATTCTTTGTTGGATAAATTAAGAAAGGCCAAACCATTTACTATTCTATTAGTTACTCACGACTTGAGCATTATTTATAAACTTGCCGATAGGGTTGTTTGTTTGAATAAAAAGGCGCTATGCCAGGGTTCTCCCGTAGAAGCTTTAACTCCCCAGCATTTATCTCAGCTTTACGGGGGAGGGATAAAATTTTATCAGCACAAACATGACTAGCCAACTTATGCTTAGTTTATTTACGGGGGTCTTCATTGGAGGGGTGGCCGGATATTTGGGCACCCTTATGGTTTCTAAAAGAATGGCTTTGGTGGGAGGAGCTCTGGGGCATTTAACTTTGCCGGGAATTGCTTTGGCCCTCATCTATGGTTTTGACGTTTCTCTGGGAGCTCTGCCTTTAGTAATTTTAGGAATAGTTTTAATATGGTTATTTGAAATTAGAACTCATTTATCAATGGAGGCTTTAACTGCCGTTGTTTTTGCTTCGGGAGTGGCTGCGGCTTTTTTAATCTTGCCATCAGAGAAAACGGTCACTGCCTTGATCGGCGATATTTCTCAAGTGGAACCTTTCGGGGCCGCGGTTTCTATAATTTTAGCTACGATCGTCTTCTTCATGATTCGAAAAATTTACCCGAAGATGATTCTCTCCGGCATCTCTGAAGATTTAGCCAGGGTTCAAGGGGTAAATGTAAAAAAATATAATTTTATTTTCTTGGCCTCAATTGCTATTATTGTTGCTTTGGGGGTGAAAATAGTCGGCGGCCTTTTAACGGCTGCCATTCTTGCTATTCCTGCCTGTTCTTCCAAGAATGTTAGCCGAAATTTATTCCAATATTCCTATGGAGGATTAATTATAGGGATATTTTCCTGTATCGTTGGAATCTTGCTTTTTAAGCTGACGGGACTTCCGGCCGGCCCCATGATTATTTTAACCAGTGCTTTCTTTTTTGTGGTTTCAATGATTTTTAAAAGGTAATTTTTTATTCAATGGTTTGCAAATGGTACAATTTCTGCCCCTTGAGAAGATTTGAGAAAAAGAGCAGGATAGATAGTAGATGGAGAAAAGAATACTGCGAAAGTGAAAATAATTGGAAAAATTGGAAAAGGAAATTTTGAAACCATAGCTGTTTGTGGGAAAGAAATATATAAACCAAGGTGGTGGTTTTCTGTTAATACCGTGCCAATTTGTTCTGGAGAGCGTATGAGTGAGTGGCGGCGCGTGCGCGTACAGAATAATTTAATTCACCGCATTAAAAGAGCGGGTCGATTTACATTCTCAAAATCGAGATAATTTAATGGACAAAATTCAATTACTCAATGGGTTGGAAAGAAGGGTAGAAAAATGTCAGTGTTGCTTATTACACAAAACGCGAACAAAAATAGTTTTTGGGATCGGATCCGTGGATGCTAAATTAATGATTGTTTCGGAAGCTCCGGGATATTGGGAAGACCAAAAAGGAGAACCCTTTGTTGGGGCTGCCGGAAAAGTTTTGAATGAACTCTTAGAATC
>CAYVXQ010000101.1:0-3200 GCA_964454625.1 uncultured Candidatus Saccharibacteria bacterium | reverse complement strand
GAGATTCTTCACGGAGTTTACACTGAACGAAGTGAATGCGTTCAGAATGACAAAAATAGGTTTTTCTACGCTCTCATAATAACAAGGTCTGCCCTAGGTCTGACCTAGGGCAGACCTAGGGCGTTCGGGAGATTAAAGGCATTATGGAGGGTAACGCTAAGCCCGAATACGGCAAATGTGTTGATATTGTGACAAGAGCTGCCATTAAAGTAAAAAAAGTGCCAGGCACGTGCCCGGCACTTAAAAGGTTATGAAGACGGAGATTAAAAGGTTAGAAAAATCAAATATTGAAATTAATGCGGAGATAGGTTGGCAGGAGTTTGAGCCGTATTATCAGAAAGCCCTGAAACAGTTAAGTGAGCAGGTGAAAATGGAGGGCTTTCGGCCAGGTAAGGTGCCGCAAAGTTTAGTGGCCGACAGAATCGGCGACAGCCATATTTTGGAAGAGGCGGCTGAAATAGCGATTCGGGATAAATATCACGAGATTATCCATCAGGAAAAAATAGAGCCAATCAGCAAGCCCGAGGTTGTTGTTTTGAAGTTAGCCAAAAACAATCCTTTTGAGTTTAAGGTAAAAATGGCGGTTCTGCCAGATATTCAACTGCCTAATTACAAGAAAATTGTTTCTACCATTGAGAAAAAAATTATTCAAGTTGACGACAATGAAGTTGAAGAAACATTGAAGTGGCTTCAGCGCTCTCGGGCCGAGTTAAGTAATTTAGAGAGGCCCTGTCAAAAAGGCGATTGGTTGGAAATTGAATACCAAAGCCCAAAGGTGGAAATGAATCGCCGATTTGACGATGCGTTTTTACTCGGAGAGGGAAAGTTTGTTCCTGGGTTTGAAGACGAGCTTGTTGGGTTGGAGGCGAATAAAGAAAAGGACTTTAAGATTACCTTTCCAACTGAATATTTTAACAAAGAGTTAGCCGGCCAAGAAGCAAGTTTTAAAGTAAAAGTTAAGGCCGTAAAAGAAATGAAATTACCCGAGGCAAACGATGATTTTGCGCAAAAAATAGGACGTTTTAAGGATATGGCCGAGTTGCGCGCTAACATTAAAGACGGTATTCAAAAAGAAAAAAATGCTGTTGAAAACCAAAATTGGCGCAATACTGCTTTGGAGAAAATCAGCCAAGAACTGGAAGTGGAAATTCCTGAATCATTGACTATAATGGAAAAAGAGAAGATGTTAGCTGATATTAAAAAAGAGGTTAATGAACGCCTTAAAATCAGTTTTGACGACTATCTAAAGCAAATTAAGAAAACCAGCCAAGAACTGGAGGTAGAGTTAGTTAAACAAGCCGAGCAACGGCTCAAAAATTTTTTAATCTTGCGGGCTATTGGCCAAAAACAAGGCATTGAGGTCGTTGAAGATGAGATTATTCAGGCAGCAGACAAGTTTTTAACAAGTTATCCACAGGAATATCAACAGGAAATTGATAAAAAACAATTAAAAGAGTATTATAAAGAAAAGCTGGAGCACGAAAAAGTTTTTCAGTTGCTGGAGAAATTTTGCGATAAGTGAAAATTATGTCAAAAAAAGAAACAACCCCAAGTAGCAAAGTGAAGCTCGCTACGGGGCAGGCAATTAATGAGTTGGCTATAATGGTGAAGCATAGATTTGATGAAGTTGATAAAAGATTTTACAATGTTGAAACGCGGCTTATCAGGATTGAAGGAAAAACTTTTAACCACGAAAACAGAATTGAAAAATTAGAAGACGAGGTTATTGATATTAAGGGCTTATTGGTTATTAAATAATTTTTAATTTTGCTCTGTCATTTTGCATTTTGAATTTAAGCGAAGCGATTATGCCCATCATTCCTACAATTATTGAACGTTCGGGTCGCGGTGAGCGAGTCATGGATATTTTTTCCCGGCTTCTGGAAGAGAGAATCATTTTTTTAGCCGGGCCGATTGACGACAATTTAGCGAATTTAATTATCGCGGAGATTTTGCTTTTGGCCTCAAAGGATTCAAAAAGAGACATTAAACTTTACATCAATTCGCCCGGCGGCTCGGTAGCCGCTGGTTTGGCGATTTACGACACAATGCAGTATGTATCTTGCGATGTGGCGGTTATTTGCGTTGGAATGGCCGCTTCAATGGCCGCTGTTTTATTAGCGGCCGGAGTGGCTGGCAAGCGCTATATTTTACCCAACGCTGAAGTGCTTTTACACCAGCCAATGGGCGGCATCACGGGCCAGGCCTCGGAGATTGAAATCGGTGCCAGACAGATTTTAAAAATAAAAGACAAGATAAGTCAAATCTTAGCCAAGCATACAGGCAAGCCCATTAAGACGGTTGAGGAAGATACTGACCGCGATTTTTATTTATCAGCCCAAGAAGCCAAGGACTATGGCGTGGTTGATGAGGTGATAGACAAACAATAAAAAACAAAAAACACAGAACACAAAGCACAAACAAAACACAATCTCCAGAACACAAAGCACAAACGGATTTAATTAGTTTGTGTTTTGAAAGTTGTGTTTTGTGCTTTGTTTGTAATTTGTATTTTGTGATCTGTGCTTTATTTTGTTCTTGGTAAGTAATTTAGCAAAGCCAATTTTTTTAAAAATTTTATGTTAAAATTTATTAAAAATGTTCTTTTTTATTTTGGAGTATTTGTTTTATTGTTGGGCGTTTTTTATGCAGCACTGGCTTTCACAGACGCTCCTGCTGGCACGCCGCCTAATTGTCCAGCCGGGTACCCGGGTTGCGACCCGCCTCTGAATGTTGGCTCTACTCCTCAAACAAAAACTGGCTCTTTAACTATTGGTACTTTACGTGTTAATAGTTCTAATGAAAGCGTATTCATAACCGAAGACACATATCTATATTTACAACCTGTTGCCAATTCCCATGTTAGATTAGGCGCTTGGCAAAGCTCTCCTAATGGAGCTGTTCCTTTAATTCTCCAGCCAAGCGGTGGCAATGTGGGCATCGGCACAACAAACCCGGGAAAAAATCTCACTGTAAGCAGTAATGGCAATGTCTATATGAGAATTGAAAAACCATCTTATTCTGATTATTTTGATTTTGGCATTGAATCCCATAAAGCTTTCATTGGCTACACTGCTGGAACATCCGCGGATTCTGACCTTTATTTCCGAACCAATGGTTCTGATCGGATGACGATTACTGATGATGGCAATGTGGGCATTGGCGACACTACCCCGCTATCTTTGCTGACTGTTGGCAAT
>CAYVXQ010000100.1:0-3231 GCA_964454625.1 uncultured Candidatus Saccharibacteria bacterium | reverse complement strand
ATCTTCAAAGAAAAGAACCGCATCCGCCTCCAGCCCGCCAACCCCAAATTAAAGCCCCTTTATGTTAAAACCGTGATTATACAGGGCAAAGTGATTAGCACTATGAGAAACATGGAAGAGCAAGGCAATTATTTGAACAAAATCTATTTTAAGGACGCTAGGAATATGGCGGAGCTGCCTGATAATTCCGTGCATTTAATAGTAACCAGTCCGCCTTATTTTAACATCAAGGATTATTCTCTTGATGGTTATCAAAAAAATAAGAAAGCCGAAAAAGAAAAAGGACAAATCGGCGACATCTCTGATTATAAAAAATATATTGAGGAAATGCTCAAGGTTTGGCAGGAGTGCGAAAGAGTTTTGGCGCCTAATGGCAAATTGGTTATTAACACACCATTGATGCCGATTCTGAAAAAGAATTTGAATACTCATCACAATAGGCATATTTTTGACATAAATAGCGATATTGAATACTCAATTTTAAACGGCACGAAACTGTTTTTATTAGATATTTTCATTTGGAATAGAACTAACCCAAGCAAAAGATTGATGTTTGGCAGTTATCCATATCCAAGAAATTTTTACGCGCAAAATAGCATAGAATTTATTACTGTATATGTGAAAGATGGGGCGCCAGAAAACAATATAGCAAGCGATATAAAAGAAAAAAGCAAGTTAACGGAAAAAGAATGGGTAGAATTCACCAAGCAAGTTTGGAATATTCCCATACCCAATAAAAACGATTTGGCTTTTGGCGAGCACTCAGCCATTATGCCCGAAGAAATTGTAAGGCGATGCGTGAGGTTATATACTTATATCGGGGAAGTGGTTTTAGACCCGTTTGCTGGCTCAGGCACGACCTTGAAAGTTGCCAAAGAATTAAAAAGAAATTATGTGGGCTATGAAATATCAAGGGCGTATGAGAAAGTAATAAATTTGAAATTAAACTCTTTGCTTTGAGTTATGTCAGAGATAAATAAAATTTATAACTTGGACTGCTTTAATTTTTTGAAGAAAATTGATGATAATGTTGTGGATTTGGCAGTTATTGACCCGCCATATAATTTGCGTAAAGCAAAATGGGACACCTTTAAGAGCGAAAAAGATTTTTTTGATTTTACTTTTCGCTGGATTGACGGTTTAATTCCTAAATTGAAGATAAGCGGTAGTTTGTATATTTTCAATACGCCATATAATGCCGCGTTTATTTTGGTCCATTTGGCAAAAAGAGGTTTAATTTTTCAAAATTGGATAACTTGGGATAAAAGAGATGGCTTAGGGGGCGCTAAAACAAAATATAGCAATGGACAGGAGACCATTTTATTTTTTACAAAAAGCAAAAAGCATACTTTTAATTTTGACGAGGTACGCTTGCCTTATGAGTCAGTTGAAAGAATTGCCTATGCGAAAACAAAAGGTATTTTGAAGGGCGGTAAAAGATGGTTTCCTAATCCCGATGGCCGTTTGTGCGGGGAAGTGTGGCATATTACAAGCGAGCGACATAAAAATAAAGTAAATGGCAAGACCCCTAAAATGTCGCACATTACTCCAAAGCCGTTAGAATTGGTAGAAAGAATAATAAGGGCAAGCTCAAATGCTGGCGATCTCGTTTTGGATTGTTTTGTTGGTAGTGGCACAACCGCTTTCGCGGCAAAAAGATTAAAGAGAAATTTTATCTGTTCAGATAATAATAAAACTTACGTTAAGTTAGCAAAGAGAAATTTAATTAAATATGCCAGTAAATAATATAAATCCGGGTAATAAAGCATTAGAGTTTGTCGCCACTAGGGTAAGAGACGAAAAGTATCGTGGCTTTCCCTCTTCAGAGCATAACCGTTATGTGATGACCCAAATCATTGACATTTTGACGTTGTTAAATAAATACGCGCCGAACCAAAGGTTAATGGCGATTAGAACAGCCGACATTTCCAAGAGACCTAAAAATTACCCCGAGGAATTTTTATATGCTCAATTTTGCAATGAAGCAAAAGAAAAGACGAAGGGTATTAGTAGTAAAAGGGGGATAGGAACGCAAGATGCAATGAGAAAAAATTTATTCCCTGACTTACATAGAATGGGACTAATTAAAAGATATGATAAAAACGAAGAGCCGACAGACCCTTTTTCTCGTAAAAATGTCAAATATGTTTCACTAAGTAAGCAGGGATTGAAATTAATCAAGGCGAAAACTATTTTGGATAAATATTTCATCTTTTCAAAAGGAATAGATGGCTTGCTTGGCGGATATATTGATATTATTTTGGATATTTTGAGAGATAAAGAATATGGCATAGATCAAATTAGTATTTATGAGTTTATGTTTTTTGTTTCTGCCATTGGCACAGAGTCCAGTTTCAATATCAACACAGATAAAGCGGTTGAACTTATTAAGGAGTATAGGAACTTAACCCCAACGCAGAGAAGATCAGTCATTGAAACATTAAAAGTGGAATTAAATCCAAAAAATTTTTTTGGGTCAAAGCCCGGAAAAAGAGATTTTCATAATTGGCATAATAAAGCCATGCAAGTATATTACTTGTTGAATCAAACGGTATATTTTGAGACGCGAGGAGAGCAATTAGTGTTAAAAGAGGGTCCAAATAGTTTTAGCGATACAGCGGTAAGATTGGATAGATCTCTAAATGAAAAGTATCAATATTTTGTAACACATAAAGTTGTGAAAACTTCTGGTTTTGAATTGCATCACGTTGTCCCCCTTGCTTGGTCAGAAAATATTCACCATTTTAAAATGTTAGATAAGTGGGAAAATATGGTATATATTGACGGCTTTAGCCATGCAAAAATTACTCAAAATAAGAATAGAAATGTTATTTTGGGAGTTGTAAAAGATGACATAACTTTAGCTGATTACTCCAAAAACGAAGTTTATTTAAAACATAATGAAAATATTTTATACAAGCCAACAAATAAAGAAGCAATGCGGATCTATAACAAAGATTTACTTAATACTATAAAATAGTTTTAAGATTTTCTGCCAAAAGTGCGGAGTTGAAATTGATAAAGAAGAGTCGGAACGAAACGGAAGTACTCTTTTGGCTTTGATGTAATCTTGAACATTACCTTTTTAGTCAAAATTTAGTCAAAAAAATTTTTGAAATTGTGAAGTTAGTTCAAAATTAAGATTTATGACCAAGCAAAAAATAAATAAAGAACGTAAACAGCCCGAGGTTGTTTCTCTGCCATTAAAGGGTTATATTGCCGCTGGTCAGC
>CAYVXQ010000099.1:0-3238 GCA_964454625.1 uncultured Candidatus Saccharibacteria bacterium | reverse complement strand
TCTTTGTTTTTTACCTCTTTCAACACCGGCAGTTTTTCTTTGCACATCTCAACCACTTCTTCGGGTTTTTCTTCCCAAACAAGCCCGTATTTTTTCCTTTTCTTCAACTCCTTTTTCAGCCGCTCAATTTCAGCGTTTAATTTTTCAACTTCTAATTTTTTATTATCTTTCGCCATAGTTTTAGATTAACCCTTTATCTTTAAAGCTTATAAATCCTGTTATTTATATGCTTTCTGTCTGTGCCCAACTTTGATAATTAATACAATCATTTTTGTATTTTCTATTCGATAAATTATCCGATAGGGCCAGACGCGAAAAGACCATTGATCTTCGTATTTGCCTTCCAGCTTTTTCCCAATAAAGGGATCGCTTCTCAGCGCCAGCAGAGCGGTTTGTATTTTCTTTCGGTACCGTATATCGATTTTATTTATTTCTTTTTGTACTTTTTTTGGAATGACAACGACGTACCGCATATTTTTTCTTTCCCTTATCGGCTAGAACATAGCCTTCTTGCAATAATAATTCATCTAACGTAATATATTCTCCTCTCTTAAATTCTTTTTCAGCTTTTTTAATATCTTCTTCCAAATTTGGAAAATCCTTCATCACTTCCAAGGTTTCAACCCATGATTCAAATTCTTCCGCGCTCATCATCACCGCCTTGGGACGGCCTTTTTCGGTAAAAGTATAATAAACACCCGGCTTTTGTACCTTTTCGGCCAAGTCAAATATTTTTTTTCTGGCTTCAGAAATAGGTATAGTTGTTTTTGTATTCATATTGTCTCCTCCCCCAGTTATAATATAAACCTTTATATGTACATAATAACGTACACAAAAAGATTTGTCAAGTCACATCAAGTTTTTCTCCTTTAAACTTATAAAGCTGTTTCTGGTAACAATTATATGGTCAATCACATCAATTCCTAAAATTTTACCGGACTCCACTAATCTTTTTGTTATTTCTAAATCGTCTTCTGATGGCTCGGAGTCGCCTGATGGATGATTGTGGGCCAGAATGATTTGAGCGACTAAATGAGCAATCGCTGGTTCAAATACCTCTCTGGGATGAACTAAATTGGCATTAAGTGAGCCGACGGAAATAATTTCTCTTTTTATAACTTGATTTCGAGTATCAAGGAAAAATGCTATAAAATGTTCTTTCTTGTTGTCTCTTATATCTTTTAATTCTTCCCAAACTTCTTTTGGCGACATTATTAAAGTTGCTTTTTTGTCTTTAAGAAGGCGTTTTCCAAGTTCAAAACAAGCCACGATTTCACAAGCTTTAGCCGGGCCCAAACCAGAATAATTTTTCAGATCATCAAAAGAAAGGTTCGGCAAGCTCTCGGCTTTGAATTTTTTGAGAATTTTATTTGCAAGCTCAATGACATTTTCGCCCTTTTTACCAGATCCCAGAAGAATAGCTAAAAGCTCGGAATTGGAAAGTTTTTCCGGACCATATTGAATAAGTTTTTCGCGAGGTCTTTCGACTTTTGGCAGGTCTTTTATTTTTTTGTTATTTTTCATACCCTCACCCATAAAACTTATCGCAGGTTTGTTTAACTTCTCATTCTTTATTTTAACACCTCAAATGTTTAAGATTCTGTCCTTATTTTAAGTAAAAACAGAAGATCTTTTTTTAAATTTTCTTTGGCCCACAGCTTGGTCTTTTCGTCCAAAAGCTCACCCATTCCGGCTAAAATATTCCTTTCGCTCAAGCCCCCTACATATTTGACGCATTTTTTTAAATATTCTTTAAAGTTCATTTTTGTCCTTTTTTCTACGATATCTGTATTCGGGTCCCAGTTGTTTTTTAAGAAAAACCAAACATCAAAAATATCGCGGTTAGCGGTTTTGCCGCGCTCGGTCATCGCCACAAGTTTATGAGCAAACATATCTTCTTTTACCATTACCAGCATTGAAATGCCCAAATAATTTTTTAATTCATATTGCGAACTGAAACTCCTTTTGTTGATTTCAACTTTAATATTATGCGCTTCTTTAGAATAAGAAAGAACAAAAAGCAAAGTATTTCTTTTGTTATATTTTTCCTTGATTGCCCCGTATTCCTTTAAAATATTTTCTATCTTATTAAAAACATCCTCTTCTTTGCCCTTATCCAGCAAATCAAAATCCAAATCAACAGAAAAACGCGGCAAATCGTAAAAAAGATAAGCCGCTGTACCGCCCTTGAAACCTAAAACAGGACCAAGGGTAGAGTCAGAGTAAATTTCTTTCAACATCTGAAGTAAAATTGTTTTGTGTTTTTTGATATCAAGCATTTTTGTAGTTTTCGTAGTAGCTTTGAAGCTTCTTTTTCAAATTATTATTTTTGTATATGGGGACAATTTTAAAACATAGATCCCAATTTATGGATTCAAGGTTGTCGAAATGATAATCTTTGTACAAATAGATTGCATCAAGAAAGGCCCTTTCGGCTGTGGCGGCATAAAAGTTATCCTTTTTCTCAATACCAGTGCCGTCGGTTAGGGCCGAGTTTTTAATTTTCTTGAAAATATATTTTTGGCCATCGCACTCTATCTCGCGGCTTAGGTAGCTTGCCACAAAAATCTGGCTATAATGCTGAAAAATTACTCCTTTTTCAGCGAGAACGGTTTCAAAACTGATGTAGGAGGGAGTGTAAATTTTGGTAGCTAGTTCGAGCTTATTGTAGTTTTTGTCTTTGGCATAAATTCCACGGCGAATAGGATAAAGTTTGCCTGCCTTGATATAACGATATATTTTTTTCTGAACATTTCTGGGATTAGTTTCTCCCCAAATCAAAGCAATATCTTTAAAAGTAAAGACTGAGTTGTTTTTGCGCAATATTTGTAAAATGTCTGCTTTTTCCATACTTATGAACTAAAGGTAACCAATAATGGGTACCTTTAGTTTACATTCTGCAGATTATGATGTCAAGAGGACCACGCACCAATTATAATAAACTTCCTTGAATCCTTTTCTTTAATTGAGCAAAGGCCTTGGATCTTAATTTTAAATTCGATTCTCTTTTTCTTGCATCATGTTCTGATTTATAAGCTTCATAATATATGATTTCAAATGGTTTTCTTAATTTTGTTGAAAATACTAATCCTTTGTTATGTTCAAGGAATCTTCTTTTTAAATCACTAGTTGAGCCTATATATAAGTTATTGTCTTTTTTGCTTTTTAAAATATAGACCCACCCACCAATTTTTGATGATAGCAAAAAATCATCATTGTCAATATCAAAACTATTTTT
>CAYVXQ010000098.1:0-3298 GCA_964454625.1 uncultured Candidatus Saccharibacteria bacterium | reverse complement strand
TTGCAGCCATCAGGGATTTTTTGATCAGTTAATTTGTGTTATCATACACTTATGAAAATAATTGACGAAAGGAGTAATTGGTATATTAGTAGTTGAAAAATAATTTTTAATTTTCGCTTTGTCATTTTGCATTTTTCACTTTGAATTTTGCATTTGACCGAGCGAAGCCCCCATACCTAAGCATAAAATGTTTAGGTGTAGGGGCAAAGTGAGGCAGTATGCCGGTTTTTCAAGGAGGCGAATTTACATATAAAGCCCAAGAGGCAATGATACGGGCGCAAAATATCGCCCGGGAACGTCACCAACAGCAGGTGGATTCTTTGCATTTGCTTTTGGCTCTTTTAACGCAAGACGATAGCATTGTTTTGACATTACTGAAAAGTTTGGAAGTAAATGTGGACGACTTGCGAGGCAGATGCGACCGCGCTATTAACAACATTCCGCCTATCACCTCTCCTCCTCAAGGTCCGGGCCAATTTTACTTAACGCAGGATTTGGCTCAGACATTAGATAGAGCCAGGGTTGAAGCAATGGAATTGGGTGATGATTTTGTTTCAGTTGAGCATTTGTTTTTAGCTCTTTTAGCTGTTTCGGCCAGCGCGCAGGCGGCTTTACAAAATGTGCGGTTTACCTCACCTACTGCGGCCACTAACTTAAACAAGGATATTATTTTACGAAAGTTGGCCGACATTCGCGGCAATGAAAAAATCATTGACCCAAATCCTGAATCCAAGTATGAAGTTATTAAAAAATATTCCCGCAACCTGACAACTTTAGCCAAAGAAGGCAAGCTTGACCCAGTGGTGGGCCGGGAAGCGGAAATCAGAAGAGTAATGCAGGTTTTATCGCGGAGAACCAAAAACAACCCTGTGCTTATTGGCGAGGCCGGTGTTGGTAAAACAGCCATTGTTGAGGGCCTGGCTAAAAAAATTATCGGCGGGGACATACCCGAGAGCTTAAAAGACAAAGAAATTGTTGCTTTGGACCTGGGCGCAATAGTTGCGGGTACGAAATATCGGGGTGAGTTTGAATCCCGGCTAAAAGCGTTTGTTAGGGAAATTCATCGCGCGTCTGACCATTATATTTTATTCATTGACGAGCTGCACACTTTGGTTGGCGCAGGCGCGGCTGAAGGCGCCATTGACGCTTCCAATTTGCTCAAACCCGCTTTAGCCCGAGGTGAACTGCGGGCAGTCGGAGCCACTACCCTCAAAGAATATCAAAAATACATTGAAAAAGACCCGGCTTTGGAAAGAAGGTTTCAGCCCATTTTGGTTTTAGAGCCGTCTATTGAGGATACTATTGCGATTTTACGGGGCATTAAAGAAAAATACGAACTGCATCACGGAGTTAAAATCAAGGATGCGGCCATTAAGGCGGCCGCGGAATTGAGCAGCCGCTATATTTCCGACCGTTTTTTGCCCGACAAGGCGGTTGATTTAATGGATGAGGCCGCTTCGGCTTTGCGCTTGGAGATTGAGTCAGAGCCCGCGGAGCTGGAGGGCCTGCGGAACGAAATCACTAAGTTAGAGATTGAAAAACGGGTGCTGAAAAAAGAAGCAGAGTCGGGAAAGCAATTAAAAGCAGTGGAGCGCTCGCTGGCTGATTTACAGGAGAAAGCCGAGGCGCTGAGGGCAAAATGGCAATCAGAAAAAACCGTGATTCTGGAAATTAAAAATTTTAAAAAAGAGATTGACAATGCGGCTTTTCAGTCCGAGGTGGCTGAAAGAGAGGGCGAATTGGAAAAGGCGGCTGAATTAAAATACGGCAAAATCCCGGAGCTTAAAAAGCAGTTATACAATTCAGAAAAGAAACTTCAGCTCTTGCAGCAGAAAAATTCAGTGCTTAAAGAAGAGGTTACCGAAGAAGATGTGGCTCAAGTGGTTTCCCGTTGGACCGGCATTCCGGTTGTGCGCTTGGTGGAAACCGAAGCCAAAAAATTGGAAAAAATGGAAGATGTTTTGGCTCAGCGGGTAATCGGTCAAGACCAGGCCTTAAAGGTAGTGTCTAATGCCATTAGACGAGGCCGAGCGGGCATTGCCGACGAAAACCAGCCCTTGGGCGTTTTGCTGTTTTTAGGACCGACCGGGGTTGGTAAAACCGAAACCGCTCGGGCATTGGCTGACTTTTTGTTCAGCACTGAAAAAGCGATGGTGCGGGTGGATATGTCTGAGTTTATGGAAAAATACAGCGTGTCTAAAATGATTGGTTCTCCGCCCGGCTACGTGGGCTATGAGGAAGGCGGCCAATTAACCGAACAAATACGCCGCAGGCCCTACAGCGTGGTTTTGCTTGACGAAATTGAAAAAGCGCACCCCGAGGTTTTTAATATCTTGCTGCAGATTTTTGAAGATGGTCGTTTAACCGATGCCAAAGGCCGGGTAGTTTCTTTTAAAAACACCATTATTATAATGACATCAAATGTCGGCTCTGATCTTATCGCTGATATGCGGCCAGTCGGCTTTGAAAGCAAAAACAACAACGGCCTGGATAATAAAAAAGAGCTGATTCAAAAAAAGATTGACCAAGCGCTCAAAGAAACATTCAAGCCGGAATTTTTAAACCGCATTGACGAGATTATCACCTTTAACTATCTTGGCTCCAAAGAAATTCGTCAGATAGTTGACTTAGAGCTGAACAAAGTTGAAAAACGGTTGATGAAAAGTAAAGAAGTTAAAGCGAGCTTCTCTAAGGAATTAAGAGAGCACTTGGCCCAAGCTGGTTTTGACCCTGACCTGGGCGCTCGGCCTTTGCGGCGCATTATTCAGCGGAAAATTTTAGACCCTTTGGCTTTGCAAGTGGTGGCTGGCGAGCTGATGCCAGACGACAACGTGATGGTTGGCTGGAAAGACGAGCAGGTGGTTTTCGAGCATAGCCGCAGCCGGGTTAAAAATAAGAAAAAGAAATGAGGAAAAAAAGTAAACTAATAATGTCTTTTGCACATTAAGAATTTTTCGTATTTTATTCGTATTTAGAAGAAAAGCAAAATTTGTTTTTCCACAAGTTATCCACAGGACAACTTGCTTTTTTTATTGATTTGTTTATATTGAAATTAGTTCTTGCATAAGTTTTTGTCAATTAGCCTCCTTACAACAGCAAATGCCGACCTGGGAGACGGTATTTGCAAGTTTCACCTATTTTTTTTATTTTTTGCGTTGCTTTACTTTAAGCATGCCTTATAAAGGTCAACCAGTTTATTGGTTGGCCTCTTTTCTTGCCCCCGCACCAATAATTGGCGCAGGGGCAGTGTTTTCTAATCAAGATATGCGTGTGAAATAGAAGAGTGAATCCAATCTTT
>CAYVXQ010000097.1:0-3311 GCA_964454625.1 uncultured Candidatus Saccharibacteria bacterium | reverse complement strand
GCGTAGCTTGCCCTGAGTTTGCCGCGGGGGTTCGAGAGACCGATTTGCCTCGCCGTAGTCCCGTTTAGCGGGACTTCGGCCTTGCTTCGCTGAAGCTACGCGAAGGCGAGTCGGCGAAGTCCGAGAGGCCCATCATCGGGCTGTTTTTTTATTTTTCCCACTGCATAATGCAAGATACATCTTAGACTCCATAAAGCCGTAGTGAAGAAAATAAAAGAAACGCTTGCCAGAGGCAAACGTTAAATGACTAATTTCTAAAGAAACCTTCTTTTGCTAATTGCCGCCAACTTTTAATTATATTCTAAGTTTTTAAGAAATTTAAACTCCGAGAATTTTTCTCGGATTTTTATTTGCCTTGTTTATTAATGTGGATTTTTAAGGTATAATAGAATTAGATTCCGGCGTCAGATTTTTATTAGTTTTAAATTTTACTTATATGACAAAAAACAATATTAAAAATAATAATATTGACGAAAGTCAATTTCAAGGTTTTTATATCTTTCTTAGGAATATAATCATTCCACTTATTTGTTTTTTGTTTTTTGCCGTTAATTTTGTTGAATTTTCCAGACCTGAGATAAAAGATAAATTGAACCTGAATTTTATTTTGGGAATTACCGCCGCCTATTCCCTGATTACTTTATTTATTATTTCAAAAAGATGGCGGGGGCTTAAAAAATTTATCATAGATATTTCTTTTTATACGCTGTTTTTTATTCTTTTTGTTCATTTCACCGGCGGAATAGAAAGCCATTTCTTTCCCCTTCCTCTTTTGCTTCTGGTTGCCGCTGCTTCCAGTGTTTATGCCGCATCATTATTTATAGTTTTTGGCGGAATTTTCTTCTATTATATCTTCTCAAGCATTGATAAATTACAGCAGCCCGGATTTCCAATCGGCCTATTTTTAACCAACCTCTTTTTTGCGAGTATTATTAGTTACCTTTGTCTTATTATGGTTCAACGAAAAGCTCAAGAGCAAAAAGAACAGGTGAAAGCGCTAAGATGGTTGAATGATACCCAATCTGATTTTATTACTATAGCCTCTCATCAGTTGAGAGCGCCTCTTGCCAATATAAGAATGACATTAGAGGGTTTGTTGGAGGGCCTGAATGACGGTTTGAATCCCCCACAAAAAGAGGCTTTAAAGAATCTTTATTTGATAAATGATAATTTGATAATAATGGCAAACAATCTTTTGGATATTTCCTGCTTAGAAAAAGGAGAAATTATTCTTTCTCCCAAGCCCATAGATTTGATTACTTTCTTTAAAGAAATAGCAACTCAATCTGAAGCGCTTATTCAAACAGGAAACCAGAGACTTATTTTTAATGAACCTGAAGAACCATTGCCAAAAGTTAATGCCGATCCAAATTTAATGGATAAAGCAGTGGAGAATTTGCTTTCCAATGCTATTAAATATACCGAAAAGGGCGGAGAAATTATTGTTTCTTTTCAAAATCTTCCAGAAAAAGGAGAAATTTTGACTTCGGTAAAAGATACGGGCATTGGGATACCAAAAAGCCGCCAAGAAAGAGTATTTCAGAAATTTTTCCGAGCCGAAAACGCTATTAAAAGAGAGCCGGGCGGCCTTGGCATAGGTCTTTATATTGTCAAAAGAGTAATAGAATTAAACAAGGGTAGAATCTGGTTTGAGTCCAAAGAGGGAAGAGGCACAACTTTTTACTTTACCCTTCCTGCGATTAAATAAACTTTTTATTCTATGGAGCCAAAAATTTTAATTATTGACGACGATGAATTTTTTACTAAAGTTCTTGAAAATAAACTCAAGAAGGAAAATTTTAATGTCTCAATAAAAAATAACGGAGAAAAAATAACAGAAGGAATGATTGAAAATCGGCCCGATGTTTTACTTTTAGACTTAATTTTGCCCCAAAAAGATGGTTTTGCGGTTTTGGAAGAAATAAAAAAATCCCAATTTAAAAATATTCCTGTTATAATTTTTACTGTTTTAAGCCAGGAATCGGATATTGAAAAAGCAGTGGATTTGGGGGCGGTTGATTACTTGGTAAAAACAAAGGTATCTTTGGCCGGAGTAGTAGAAAGAGTAAAAAAACAAATCAATAATCCCAAGACCATTATTTCTTAATTTTATGCCAATAACCGATAAGCAATTAAGGAGGTTGGTGGTTGAGCCGGGTTTAGTTTCCGAGGCGCAATTTAATAACATAGAAAAAAAAGCTCAAGAGCAGAACAGACCTATTCGGGAAATTTTGACAGAGGAAAACTTGATTGCTGATGAAAATTTAGGGAAACTCATTGCCGAAGAGCTAGGATTTGCTTTTATTGATTTAAGAAGGGAGGTCATTCAAGAAGAGATTATAAAAATTGTTCCTGAACTTGTTGCCAAAACGCAACAAGTTATTGTTTTTGACAAAGACAAGAAGGGATTAAAAGTGGCTATGGCTGACCCAGAAAATTATGAAATGCAAAAATGGCTGGAGAAAAAGACCGGAGATAAGGTGGGGGTTTATTATGCCACGCCGTCGGCCATTAGAGATGCTTTGAAATTTTATCGAAAAGAAATCAGAGAAGAGTTTGCCGATATCATTAAAGTTCAAGTTGAAAAAGTTAAGGGAGCCGGAGCTAGGGCCGAGGACATTCCGATTATAAGAATTGTTGATACCCTGATTGAATATGCTTACGAAAACAAGGCTTCAGATATTCATGTTGAACCTTCAGAAGAAGAAACTCATGTTAGATTTAGAATTGACGGGGTTTTACACAATGTGATTTCCTTGCCAAAAGATATTCATGGCTTGATTGTTACGCGGATTAAAGTGTTGGCTAAATTGCGGACTGACGAGCATTTTTCGGCTCAGGATGGTAAGTTTATGGCTAAATTTGAGCAAGAAAAGTTTGATATCAGGGTGTCAATTGTTCCTATTGTCGAGGGAGAAAAAGTGGTGATGCGACTCTTGTCAGAAAAAGCAAGAAGGTTTAGCTTGGAAGATCTGGGTCTTTTGGACAAAGACCTGGAAAAAGTTCTGGCAGCCATAAAAAAACCTTACGGGATGATATTGGCTACAGGTCCCACTGGTTGCGGAAAGACCACAACTCTTTATGCTATTTTAAAGATATTAAACCAACCCGAAGTAAATATCTGCACAATTGAAGATCCGGTGGAATATGACATTGAGAGAGTAAGTCAAATTCAGGTTAATCCCAAAACCAACTTAACTTTTGCTCAGGGTTTGCGCTCAATTGTCAGGCAAGACCCAGATATTATTATGGTGGGAGAGATTAGAGACAGTGAAACAGCCGGTATTGCCATTAATTCGGCAATGACTGGG
>CAYVXQ010000096.1:0-3329 GCA_964454625.1 uncultured Candidatus Saccharibacteria bacterium | reverse complement strand
ATTCCGGCTTTTAGGGAAAAAGGCGTTTGGAAAATCGCCGAAGATTTTGTGTATGATAAATAATTATGAACAACAATATTGAAAATTTAACTAAGAGAATAATTGACTTGCGGGACGCGCGTGATTGGGATAAATAGTAAGTAGTGGGTAGAAAAAGCCAAAGGCAACGCTACTAAATATAATAAGTTATAGAAAGGGAGCCATTAAACAAAATCTGTCAATGGCAGTTTTTATTTTAACATAGGAAAAGTTGTGAAATTTTTCAAAAAGCTTGACAGTAATATGGAACTTATGATATCATACTAAAATATGCAAAAAACTAATAAACAAAAAAAACTGTTATCAATAGGAGAGGTAGCTAAAATTTTTGGGTTAGATAGGGATACCCTGCGAAACTGGGAAAAGAAAGGCATTATTGCGCCTTTGCGAATTGGCCCACGGGGCGATCGCAAATACCGGCCAGAGGATATTGAGAAAATTGCTAACGACAAAAGCATCATTAAGAATCTTGGCATATCGCTTACAGATGACGAGGGTAAAATGAACCTTGCCCAGCTTAAACAATTTCTTTGGAGCAGTGCTGATATTTTACGAGGGAAGATTGACAGCTCGGATTATAAAAAGTATATTTTTGGGCTTTTATTTTATAAAAGAATAAGCGATGTTTGGGACGAAGAATATCATTCTGTAATGGAAGATTACAGAGACGATATAATTGCCGACGCTGATTACAACCATCGTTTTCAGGTGCCGAAAGATTGCCGATGGGAGGTAATTCGGAAACAAGCCGAAGGTATTGGCCAGAAACTCAACGAAATTTTTGAAAAACTTACCACTGCCAACAGTCCAAAGTTAGACAAAATTTTTGATGATTTGGATTTTGCCAATAAAGATAAATTTCCCAACGATACACTGCAGAAACTTATAAACCATTTTTCAAAACATAATTTTGGAGATAACTATATTAGCTCTGACTTACTCGGCGATGCTTACGAATATCTTATTGAACAATTTGCCGCTGGCGCTGGCAAAAAAGGTGGAGAGTTCTATACCCCGCGAGAAGTTGAACGGGTGATTATAAATATCTTAAAACCGCACGAAAAAGACCATATCTATGATATGGCCGTTGGCTCGGGCGGTTTTCTTTTGGAGGCGTATCATTATCTTAAAGACCAAGCTAGCGAAAAGAAAGCCCGCTCGCTTTATTTATATGGCCAAGAAATCAACATTGGCACATACGCTATTGCTAAAATAAATATGTTTTTGCACGGGCTTGATTCATCGGATATCCAGCGAGGTGACACCTTGGCTTACCCGAAATTTTTAAACCTTGATGGCTCGCTAAAAACATTTGATATTTGCGTGGCCAATCCGCCCTATTCAATTAGCGAGTGGGAATATCAAACATTTAAAAATGACAAGCACGGCCGAGTGGCGGGCTATGAAATGCCTCCAACCAAAAAAGCGGATTATGCTTTTGTGCTTCATATGGTGAAATCAATGAATGAAAATGGTAAAGCGGGCATTGTGTTGCCGCACGGTGTGCTTTTCCGCGGGGGCGCTGAAGGCCGTATTAGAGAGCAGCTGATTAAAAATGATTTAATTGAAGCCATTATCGCTTTGCCCTCAAAACTTTTTTATGGCACAGGTATTCCAGCAGCCATTGTGGTATTTAACAAAAACAAACCAGAAAGCCATAAAAATAAAATCCTTATTATTGACGGGGAAAAAGATTTTGAAGAAGGCAAAAATCAAAACCGCTTGCGAAAAAAAGACATTGAAAAAATTGTTTCGGCCTTTGAGAGTTATCGGGATATTGAAAAATACGCCCGTGTGATTGATATAAAAGAGCTAAAAGAAAACGAGTTTAACTTAAATGTTCGCCGATATGTAGAAAATGGCGAAGAGGAGGAGCAAGTTGATGTGAAAATTGTTTGGGAAGAGTTAAAAGAAATTGAAAAATTCCGCGAAACAATTAACAAAAAAGTTGAGGAATATCTAAAAGAATTAAAGTATTAAGATGATTTTATGAACCATCTTGAAATTAAAAAATTTTTAGAGTCATTTGAAACCAAGAAAAACCGGATAATAGTCATAGTTGATTTTGGAAATGTTGAAAAATGGAAAGAAAGCTTAGGGTGGCGCGTGGGCATATTGGCCGAGAGATTATTGACGCAAAACGGATTAATATCATTGAAGAAATTATTTACGCGGATGATTTTGAATATCGGTTAAATATGGATAGATTTCGTAAAAAGAGCTAAAAAATCAAAAGCCCCTACCTTGCGGCAGGGCTTCGATCAAAATCCGTGCAAGCCAAAGCTTACGATTTCAATACTATCAAATTGAGCGCGAATGTCAAGGGCTTTTATCCACAGGCCCTAACCATTTTGCCGATGTCGGCAAAATGGTACCGCCCAAAGCCGTTAAGAAACATGTATAGGAAAAAACCTCAAAAAATTACTAACGAAGATTTGCAGTTTATATATATGGTAAAGATTATCCGTTGTTTGTGGAGAAAATCTTGCCCAACTGCTTTTGCGGTGTTTGCTACAAGAAAAACGAAGAGCCCACCACGATAATAAACTACCAAATTTCTATAGATTATTTAAACAACGCCATACTGCAAGGATTTTGCAACGAATGCAAAGGCAAAGTTGGCCGTTATGTAGAAATCGGAGAGATAGCAGAGTATAGATTGAGAATAACTAAAATAAAAAGTAAGAATAAAAAACTGTCTAAACCCGCTAAAAAATTAAAAAAATAACAAAAAATTTATGAATGAACTTATAAACATAAAAGTAATTCAAAAAGATTTTAATGGCGAGAAAAAGAGATTTGTTAATGCCAGAGAGTTGTATCAGTGGCTTGGCGTTGGCAGGGATTTTTCAAACTGGATAAAAGACAGAATTGACAAGTATGATTTTGTGGAAGATTTAGATTATTTTGTAGCCATCGCCAAATTTGGCGATGGTGGAAAACAGCGACATCGGTAAGAAAGTTAGAAAGTATTTTATCAGAGTTGAAAGCGATTTTAAAAAAGTAATGCGGATCGCTACATTAGACCCAAAAATTATCAACCAATTAGCGAGCCAGTTTTCAGAGACAAGAGAAGAAACTAAAGATTACAGAAAAGATTTTACTGATTGCATTAAAAATTTTTTGGCCGTAAAAAATTATGGAACATATACTGATATGCTGTACGATTTTTTATTTTTAGAAAAGGCCAAAGAATACAGAAAACTTTTGGATTTAGCCAAAAAAGATTTTACTAGAAATTGAGATGGTTGCAAAACTATTTCGTAGCGAAATTTTAGATTTTCGAGCGA
>CAYVXQ010000095.1:0-3332 GCA_964454625.1 uncultured Candidatus Saccharibacteria bacterium | reverse complement strand
TCGCCTGGGCCATTTGCTCCAAGTTCTGATTGATTTTATTATTCAACTCAATCTTATCATCAAACGCCGAAAGAATCTCCGCAATACGTTTTTGTTCTACTGGGTCATCGGGAATAAAAAATTCTATATTTTCAAAAGTACTTTTATTTATTATCGATTTTACTGCTCCACCTCCTCCGTATTCTTTAACAATATTTCTTTGGTTATATTTTAGAAGGTAGTAAATATAATTAAAATCTGCTTTTCTAGAATCTACGATAACAGTATTTATCTGTTGATTTGTGAAAGAATCTTCTTTTGCCAAACAAATCTTTCCGATAGTTGAACCTATGCATACAAAGCATGTGGAATTTTGGGGAATTAACAAATTTTTTGCTTTGGCAAGCCATTTTTTAGAAAGAAATCTATCCGTGACGTAATTATATCTTACGTTAAAATTAGTTATATCTGTCGGAGTAATAAAAGGAAGTTCCCCATCGAAATAATCTTTTTCTGCTGTGGGTGGCGTTTTCCCGGTTACTATTCTTCCCGTTTCCCCTAACCTCACCTTCCGCCAAGTTTTAAGTTTTAATTTTGATTTTTGCATTTTGATTTTTAAATTTTTCATACTGTGGATAACTCTTGCTTGACATAATGTTTTGTGCTATAGTTTAAATGGTGCTTGGAGGGCCTTGGCCCTGTCACGGCTATATCCAAGCTGTAACCAAGCGCCACTAAAGAATACCGCAAAACGGTATTTTTTAGTTTAATCATGTTCTAAATCTCCGCTATGTAAAATTCTTTTACTTGCTTCCTTATCAATGCCCCAAAATGGAATGACGCTCCAGAAATGTTTTTCCCCTCCCCACACCTCTTTCACAATAACTTTAACTCTTACATTTTTTAATACCGCAATAAACTCATAATATGTGACGTCTTTCAAAACATGCTCCCATCTCTTATTGGTCTTTTGCGCTTCAAATCGTTTAACTTTCCAAATACCTTGAACTGTATGAGATTTTTTTAATACTCCGGGCGCCAAGTGCAGAAGTTTAAGACGTGGATATTGCTCCGTGTATGGTCGCGCCTGCCTATCCGATTTAAATTTTAAATGCTTTAAGCCTTTTGCATTAAAGGCAATTTTCTCTCCAAAATAAGGACAGTAAACAAAGCCTATTGTTTTATAAAAATTTTCGGCTTCGTCCCTAATCTTTATGAAATTGTCGTTGCTGAAGTTAAATTTTCCCATTTTCTTTGTCTAATAATTTCAAATTTTCTTCAACTTCCTTTTCTAATTTTTTGCCTTCTTCAAAATATTGCTTTAATTCGCTGGTTAATTTTTTCATTTTCTCCTTAAATGGTACGCCATCGTCTTCTTCCTCGGCAACGCCAACATAGCGGCCGGGAGTCAAAACATATCCATTTTTTGCGATTTCTTCTTTGGTGACCGATTTGCAAAAACCGGCAATGTCCTTGTATTTGTCTATTCCTTTTGCGCCACGCCACGCCCCAACAGTATTGGCAATTTTTTGAATTTGCTCCTCGGTAAATATTACCTGTTTTCTTGAAATTGGTTCAAAAATCTCCCGGGCATCAATAAACAAAGTTTCGCCTACCCTGTTTCTGAATCGCCCGTTTTTCTTATTTTTAGAAACAAACCAAAGAGAAACCGGTAACGCAACATTATAAAAAAGTTTTGGCGGACAAGCGATAATAACATCTACCAAATCGTCTTCAATTATTTTTTTTCTAATCTCGCCCTCTCTACCACCAACTGCTAAAGCACCATTTGCCATAACAAAACCTGCCATCCCGTTTGGTGCCAAATGATGGATAAAGTGTTGAATCCACATAAAATTAGCGTTGCCGGAAGGCGACGTTCCATGTTTTATGCGCGGATCTTTTTCGCTCAAACGGCCCGGCTCCCACTCAGCATTAAAGGGTGGATTCGCTAAAACAAAATCGGCGCGCAAATCAGGAAATTTATCATCATAATAAGAATTACCAACCTCTATTTGTCCAAAAATACCCCGAATAGCTAAATTCATTCTGCAAAGCCGCCAAGTTGTCGGATTGCTTTCCTGTCCAAAAAAAGAAATTCTGGCAGGATCTTTTTGATGGATTTTTAAAAACTCGCTTGACTGCACAAACATTCCACCACTTCCGGCGGCAGGGTCAAATACGCGGGCGTTTTCGTATGGCTCAAGAACCTCAACGAGCAAACGAACAATGGAACGCGGCGTATAGAACTCTCCGCCTCGCTTTCCTTCGGCCGAAGCAAACTGTCCCAAAAAATATTCATAAACCCTACCCAGAATATCTTTTTCCTTATCGATATTGTGATCAAATTTTATTTTTGAAAATATATTTACAAGTTCACCAAGTATATTGCTCTCAAGAGATGTTCGGGTATAAGTTTTAGGAAGGACGCCTTTTAATTGTTTCGGATTTTCATTTTCAATTGCTTCCATCGCCTCATCCAGGTATTTTCCAATATTGGTATGCATCGCCCGATCTCTCAAATATTCCCAGCGAGCATTTTCGGGAATGTAAAACACGCCAACACTTTTATATTGGTCTTTATCTTCAATAATTAATTTTCGATTTTTTTCATTTGGGACATAGTATTTCTTATTTTTTTGATCGCTAACCCACTGCTCAAGTTGAAATCGCCTCTGATAAAAAGAGTCGGAAACATATTTTAAAAATAAAAGCCCCAATACAACATGCTTGTATTCTGAAGCATCAATATTGCCACGCAGTCTGTCCGCTGCTTTCCAAAGTTCTTTTTCAAAATTTAAATCTTTTTCCGGCCTAAGCACCTGCAAGGAATGGACGGCTTCATTTCTGGCCATTCGTATTTTTTCCTTAATCTCTTTTGGAAGCGTCTCAACTTCATAAAGAAAACTGCCCCCAACCTCCTTAAATTGGATTCCCGCTCGCCCTTTTAACATCTTTTGAATTGCTTGCCGCGTAACGCCCAAAATGCGTTTTAAATCAGATGTAGAAATATATGTTTTTTTGCTCATAATTACAGTGTATATCAACAAAAAGTGGTTGTCAAGCGTCAACCACCTTTTAGATTAATTGTTTTATTTTTCTTAAATTATAGTCTACCACAGGTATTTTTTCTTATCCTCATAAACTATTTTCTTTTCATTTCTTTTCATTCAGTTGATTTTTCAAATTTGGCACGATTTTGTACAAAATCGTGCCAAATTTGAAAAATCGTTTTATTTTCCTTTATCAATATAACTTTCCCAGCGCCTATTTTCGGGGACTGTCCCCGGGCTAAGCGATTTTTGATTTTACAATGGGACTGTCCCCGGGCTGTCCCATTCTTTTTCGTCTTT
>CAYVXQ010000094.1:0-3345 GCA_964454625.1 uncultured Candidatus Saccharibacteria bacterium | reverse complement strand
CCCCAGTAGTAGAAACTTCGTTTCACTACGGGGCAGGCAAATTACGGGGGCTTGTTTTCGCTCCGAGCTTGTCGAGGGGCGAAAAATGTTCGAACTAATTTCAGTATACGGAGCTCCGAAAGTAAAACGCCCAAGGGTGTTTGTGAAAGCATATTTTTCTTATTAACCTATTTAAATCAATCTTTCCTAATTTTAATTGCCTTGCCTTCGACCAAAGCCTCGGCAACCTTTTTCCGAGCCGAAGTTAAAATTCGCTGAAGAGTGCTTTGAGAAACTTTCATTTTTTTTGCCGCCTCTTTTTGCTCAAAGTCTTTTAAATCGCAAAGTCGCAGCGCCTCCAGTTCATCTATACTTAAATCAACCTCTTCCAGCATAGATAAGGGCACTGCTCTTGGTTTGAAATAAATCACGTCGGGGTCAAATAACACTCTTCTGGGTTTTAATGGTCTAACCATTTTATTTATAGCGAGCTTGTCGAACTATTCTCTTTGTAAGTTAATTTTACCCCATTAGAAGGTCCGCCTTTCTAACGGGGCTTCGCATTTTGGACATTGAAGCGTGGAACAAGGTGTTCCGGCCTGATGAGGGATTTTATAACCACACTTTAGACATGCGCAATAGCCACCCGGTCCCCCTCCCTTAGCTGTTTCAATTTCTCCTTTAAACCTGCCCTTTCTCTGCCAGCCAAAACCTCTGCCAAGGGCGGGCTTATAAAATCCAGTTTCCACTTCGTGACTGGTGATTTGAATGGCGACGTAACGAAGGCTTTCTATTGCCTCTATAAGTTTCTCTCTTAAATTGTTGGAAATTTTAGTTGCTTCTTCAATATTTAAATTATTTGGCAGTTTTATTTCCAAGCTGGCGGTAACGACCGAACCCTTTTTCTGGGTCTTTAAAGAAGTCATTTCAATATTCTGCATTTTAGCGATTGTTTTTATCTTTCCCTCAATTTCTTCACCGGCAGAAACATCAAGCAGAGAATCAATAGCTGTTTTGCCTAAAGAAAAAGATTCCTTAATGATATAAAGACCGATTAAAAAGGCCAGAACCGAATCGATAAACATCCAGTATTTTGTTAAAATCAATCCCACGAAAACTGCCAAAGAAGCAAAAACATCAACCTTTGAATGAAGTCCATCGGACAACAGGGCAATAGAGTTTTCTTTTTTGCCGAAATGGATTTTTAAGCGAGCCATTACTTCATTTACTGCTGCCGAAAATATCATTATCCCCAAGGCCAGATAACCAATTTCAATTTTTTCCGGATTTAAAAAATTCTTATAGGCTTTCCACATTATCCATAAACCTGTCGCTAAAAGAATCACAGTAATAATTGTGCCGGCTAAAACTTCAAACTTATAATGACCGTAAGGATGTTCTATATCTTCTGGCTTTCTGGATATTTTAATTCCGATATAACCGACCGCCGAGGAAAAAATATCCATAAAAGAATGGAGACCTTCTGCCAGGATAGCGGCAGAATTCGAAAAGAAACCGACGGCAATTTTCCCTCCGGCTAAAACAAAATTCGCCAATACTGAAATCAGAGCTATTTTTTCTTTCATCTTAGTTTTTTAGTTTTACATTTATTTCACTAATAATCTCTTTGAATAATTTTTTATATTTAGGATTTATTTCAACTACCGGCTTCATTTTTATTACGGAGCTAACAAAATCTTTTTTGTAAGGGATTTTGCCGAGAATTGGGATTTTATTCATTTTTGCGAACCTCTCTATTTCTTTATAAAAATTCTTGGCTAAATCAGATTTATTGATAACAATTCCGTGTCTAATTCCGAAATGGTCAGCGAGATATAAAACCCTTTTTAAATCAAAAAGTGCTGCGGGAGTAGGTTCGGTTACGGCCACTATATAATCGGTTCCAACCAATGAAGCAATCACCGGACAGCCGATTCCTGGCGAAGAATCAATAATGGCTACCTCGGCTTTGATTTTTTCATTAATCTTATCGGAACATTTCCTTACTTCGGCCACCACTTCACCGGAAGCCAATTCTCCCAATTTAAGCTCGCTTGAAACTAAATTGACATTATAATTTTTACCAGTATAAATTGTGCCAATTTCTTTTTTGGTTTCAGTTATCGCGCCATAAGGACAGGCAGCTTTACAAGCCATGCAACCAATGCAAGCATCTTTGACGAAAACCGGATATTTGCCTTTTACAAAAACTATGGCATCTCGTTTACAAGCCAAAGCGCATTTTCCGCACTTAGTGCATTTGCTGTAGTCAAATTTTGGTATGGATTGATAAACTGTAGTATATTTCTTTCTTTTAACCGAGAGCAAAAGGTGGTCATTGGGGCATTCCGCATCAGCATCAACTAACATAGTTTTAGTTTCTCTGGCAAATTCTACCGCCAGAGAAGTTGCCACCATTGATTTTCCCACCCCGCCCTTTCCGCCCGTAATTGCGATTTTCATAATTTATGTTGTTCGCAGACGTCTTGAATGTCTGCTTTTTTCATTTTACCATTTTTCCACATTTCAAACATTTCTTTGACCGTTTCCGCTTGGCAAATATATACTTCTATTCCTAATTCCTCGCATAAATTAAGAGCTCTTGGCCCGAGTTCTCTGCAAAGCAAAACATTTGCTCCGTGTTTTTTCATAAGCTCTGGCGGTAATTCCAATCCTCCCATATGCTCGCTGATATTATCTATTATCTCAATAACCTTGCCTTTTTTATCAAGAAAAGTATAGGTCTGGCAGCGACCGAAATGCTCGGCTATTTTACTATCTAAGCCTTTTTTATCATTTGTCGGAATCACTATTTTCACCCCGTTAGAAGTCTGTCCTTATAGAACACCCGCTCATTTCAGACAGACTCTTGTTATTGGTTACGCCCCGTCATTCCTGAGCAGAAAAATTTTATTATAAATTTTTCTGCCCAGGACTTCTAACGGGGTTCATATCAACTAACTTTTTTGAGTTTCCCGTCTATAAATTCCTGCAAAACATTTTTTACCACGCCCTCTCCAAAATAAATCTCAACATTAAATTGTTTTAACACATCTAAGGCTCTCGGACCCACATTGCCCGTGATTACAACATTGACATTTTTATCTGCCATCAATTGAGCTGTG
Source organism: uncultured Candidatus Saccharibacteria bacterium (assembly GCA_964454625.1). GTDB lineage: Bacteria > Patescibacteriota > Minisyncoccia > Minisyncoccales > CG1-02-41-26 > CG1-02-41-26. The sequence continues at coordinate 241 of CAYVXQ010000094.1, read as the reverse complement.
GAAATACCTGCTCCGCTCATTTGGTTTTCACTTTCATTTTTTAACGCTTCGAATTTTTTTATCTCCTGATTTTCAATTTCTGCAATAATAAAATAAGGGCATCTGGCAAATACCTCGCTAACATTATCCGTGAGCTTTTCTCCGGTTGAACTTACTGCTATTTTCACCCCGTTAGAAGTCTGCCCCTATAGAGCACTTGCTCATTTCAGACAGACCTTTGTTATTGGTTACGCCCCGTCAA
>CAYVXQ010000093.1:0-3458 GCA_964454625.1 uncultured Candidatus Saccharibacteria bacterium | reverse complement strand
TATTAACACGTCGCTCGGTCATCAAGTCAGACTTGATTTCCTCGCTTGTGTTAATAAAAGGTTGTTTTTTAATGGCGGTCCAACCGCCCAGCCGATAATATACCGCATCAAAATAAAAACCGCCCAAGGGACGGTTTTTTCAATTCTAAAAAATTAGAAAATTAGAAATGGGACTCCGAATTGTAGACGGCGTTAGATAGCAGGTACCCCATCCGGCCGACTTATAATCAATCGCTGGAAATTGCTGAAAAAATATCGAAATTCTCCCAAGACGAAGATTCACCAAAATACATGCGGTATTTTCCGCTTGGGAGGTTAATAACATCCGGATCAACTGCCCGCTTATTCCCGGGCGAGGGATTAATTCTTTCTCCCGAATCAATCTTGAAATTAATCCCGTCGTCCGACTCGGCGCTTAAAATCCACTGGCGGGTTCTGTCAAAATCCTGCGTTGAGAAAAACAATTTATATTTTCTATCCTCCAATCGAATTATATCAGGATCCTGGACGACCTCGGGATAATTATCAAACATGATTTTCCCGATTTTCTGCCAAGTCAATCCTTCGTCGCAGGACTCGGCTATTCTTGATTCGTCTATAACAGTATAATACATTCTCAAACAATCATTATCCAATCTAATCACATCGGGTACGGAGGTAAAAATTGTTTCCTGGCTTGTTCCCTTTTTACTTTCAATGATGCTGTCTTCCAGTCTGATACCGCTTTCTTCGGTCCATTTCAAGCCGTCATCGGAAACAGCCGAATAAAGCCTCCTGATTGATTGCTGATTTTTGCTCCCCTCATAAATCATTCGGTATTTCCCGTTTTTTAATTGGAAAACCGCGGGATTTGTAACCATTTCCTGCTCCGAGCCAAAGGGGCCGTTAGCGGTAACCTGGCCGTATTCCTGAAAATTAAGGCCGTCGGATGATCTGGTAAGATAAATTCCTCCAATGCCCGTATAATACATCCGATATTGGTTGTCGCGAAAAACAGCGCAGGAACTCACGGCGCCCGGAACCCTGATGCCAGTTTCTTTCTGCCAGGAAAGAAGTTTTGGCGCGGGTGCGGGTTTTGGCGTTTTCGAAAGCGTTATATCTTCCCCTATCGCATAAACATCCCTGTCTATTTTATTGATAATGTATATTGAATCCCAATCATAACCCTGGGCCTCAAATTCTTGGGGGCTTAAATTTAAATGCCTTCTGGCTCCCTGATCTCCACTAGGAATTAATTTGTAAACTTTCGGGTCGTCTGTTCCTCTTTCAAGGTCAAAGCATCGCACCAAGTCCGAGGTTCTAAATTCATCTATTGTTTTTTGGTCAGCATCTTTAATTTTATCCCAGCTTAAATGGCCGTAACTTTCAAAAACATGGGGAGATAAAATCAATCTTTTAAATTTCTTTTCCCCGATAATTTTTGCGATATAAACATCAAATTTTTCATCTCCCGGAGCGTTGGGATTCCTGATCAAATCACCGTCTTGAATGCCCGTCAATTTATCAATCGTCTCAAAAACAATAGGGGTATTAGACAAAAAATTCACTTTTTTTCGGACACCTTCTGCCTCCACCGCAAACTCTTTGGTATAGTTTTCTTTGTCAAAAACAATGCCGAAACTGGTCTCGCCGCTCCCGTCTGTTTTTCCGGCCCATTTTAACGTATCGCCTTCCCATAATTTTATATCTGCGTTAGGCTCGGCAATAATGGGATAAGCGCGGGTTATAATTCCCTTGACCCACTGAATATCATTCAGGGTTTTTGGCGAAGTTATCGTTAAATCGCCATTGATTTTTCCTTCCATGTTGGCGATTACAATCTGGGGCGCATCTATTGTGGTCTTGTCAAACACGAAATCAAAATAACCGCCCTGGCCAACTATCTTATTGTTAATGTTCATGCCATTAGCGAGTTCTGGTTTATAAATTAACTGCAAGTTATCAAAAATTTTTACATTAAGAAATTCTATTCTTTTTGATCCGTAATTAAAAAAGCTAAACAAAGTTGAATCCTTAATAATCAAATCCGCGGTATCGTAAGGATGAACCATTGCATAGGAATTGGTAATCTCGGCTTTTGTTCCCAACATTTCGGGCTTAAACTTATCAAAATTGGTATTGAAAATCTCCACGTTGTAGGGCAAAGCAATGCCGGAAACAGCGTCTTTTAAATCAAACTCCCTTATTAATCCTTTGGCAGGCAAACCATTAATTTTTATCTGGTTATCGGTTGGCGGAAATTTAATCCAAACGAGGTCAAAATCCGAATCTTTAATTGTGAGTTCCTTTCCGCATGCCCATTCAAGATTAAAGCTCCAGATATATTTGACATTTGTATTATTGATTTTCAAATAACCGCCTTCCGATAAATCCTTAATGATAAAATTAGTTTCTTCGTCCTTTTTTAATCCTTCCAGCAACATTTTTCCCGGAATGCCCGCTTTGCAATCAAAAACAAAACTGCCCAAAGTTGAATCATTTATCTCCGCGCTGGAATTCAATGTCCAGTAAACATAGGAGACAGTGGAATTGCTAATTTTTGCCGACGAACTTTCCAAGCTAACCCTGCCATAAACTGCGCTGTTATTAACGGCAATGACGCTGTTGTCGCGGATATGAAGGTTTAACTCAGCGCCAATTAAACTGCCGTAGGTTTCGACCATTATGTTTTCGGAAGATTTTATCTCGGAATTGGTTATGATAATATTAGCTTCGTTTGCCGTAATTGCGTGCTCGGATTTATATCTTTCCTTGATGATCAAAACGGCATCTTCCATGATTAGCGTTGAACCATTATTGAGAATGAAATCTCCGTCAACTTCAAGTGTTTTATTTTTTATGCTTAATGTCTCGCCGCTCTTAACAATAAAGTCGCCCTCGTACGATTCGCTTGAGGCCACAAGTGAATGAACGACGGGGATAACGAAACTTATTATTAAAATAATTAAAATTTTCTTTTTCATTATTCCATTCTATCACTTCGATAAACTCCCGCCAAACAGCGTCGCCAGAGGCGAACCTCGCTCGCCTCGCTTCGGAGGCGAAGCGGGCCATGGGGCGGGAGGCTCGCCCGAAACGGCGGCCCGCCCAGTAGGGCGAGGCTCGCCCGAAACGGCGGCAGTGTAAACAAAAAACCCCGAAGCAGTCCCGCTTAACGGGACGCTACGGGGCAGGCCGCCTGATTGGGCAGCTAAGCTGTCCTGATTGGGGATTTTTCAGTTTAATTACTGAATTAATTCAATAATTGTTTCTGTCTTTTCAACTTTCGGAGGCTAATCCTCCGATGGACTTTTTATTCCAACATTCTTGAGAATGTTGGAATGATTTTGTACAAAATCGCGCCAAATTGAATTTTTGCCTTTATTAACTAAAATTAAGAAGGCTTCCCGGCCTTCTCTTCTTGGGGACTGTCCCCGACTTATTATAGTTTGGACATGATTATCCTTTTAATCTCTTCC
>CAYVXQ010000092.1:0-3468 GCA_964454625.1 uncultured Candidatus Saccharibacteria bacterium | reverse complement strand
GCGTGGTGGCATAACAAATGTCGGGCTTTTGGCCGATAGCTTGAATAAAAAAAATAGCCGAGGCAACAACTAAAAAAAACGGCATCAAAATTTGCGGACAAATCAAATAAAAAACCGTAAATTGCTCATTTACTTTTTTATAACCCAAATACCGCTTATTGGCTGAAACAATAAAAAACCTGTCTTTATCTAAATTAAAACCATCACGAAGCAATTTCGCCTTGAAGCTCTCCAAATTATTAAGATAAATATTGCGCCAATCGCGCGAAATAATAAAAACAAACATGATAAAAATTCAAAATGCAAAACGCAAATCTCAAAATGAAAATCTAAAATTAAAAATCATTTATACTACGATTGTTGCATTATTTAAGCGATCGCTTACAAAATGCAACATTCAGGTTAATACGAACCAAAATTTTTTGTATAGCTCCATTGTTTGCTCGCGGCTTGGCAGTTTAGTCAAGGCGGCTTTGGCATTTTGGCTCAAATTGGCTCGCAAGGCCTCGTTATCCAACACTCTTTGCATATTTTCTAAAAAACTTGTTTCATCACGCGGTGGAGAGCAGAGAACATCTCTTTGCTGCTGAAAAATTTCGCCGCAGCAGCCAACATCCGTCATAACAATAGGCAAACCAAAATAAGCGGCCTCTAATGGAGCCAATCCCCAACCCTCAAAATCAGAAGACAGCAAAAAACAATGGGCAATCCCGTATTGCTCGGCCAATTTTTCTTTATTGAGCCAGCCCAAAAATTGCACCTTGTCTTTTATTTTTAATTTTTTAGCCAAATCCTCTAAATTTTTTTGCTCAGGGCCATTGCCCGCGACCCTCAAAACTGCTTCCTTATCGCCTTCTCGCAGTTTAGAAAAAGCCCCTAAAACCATTGGCAAATTTTTTTCTTTAGTTAAACGCGAAACAGTCAAAAAAATAAACTGACCGCTCCCCTGCTTCTTATTTCGCAACGAGTCCGGCTTGCCCGCCATAGCTTTAGCGAAGGTGGGGCTTTGTGGCGATAAAAAATCAGAATAAATAGGAATAACAATAATTTTTTCGGCTGGAATTCTAAACTGAGCAATCAGCGATTTTTTGATTCGCTCGCTCACTGCCCGAATACTGTCGGCTTTTTTCAAAAGCCAAACCGCCTCATAATAACGGAAAAAATTGAGCCATTTTTGCCGTTGCCAAAAATTTTGACTGAAAAAATCGCCGTGAATTTGGATATTTAACCTTATACCTGTTTTCTTTTTTAACAGCCAGCCCACCCAAGCGCTTTCAAAAGGGTCTTGCGTGGAGATAACATCAATTTTGCTTTGGTGAATTATTTTTTTTGCTAAAAAACATCCCTTAAGCAATGCCATAAACCGGCAACAACCGCCACTTGAGTAAATAAAAACATTACCAATGCGCTGAACGGGCAATTGTTGGCTGGAAAAAATGACAATGTAAATTTGCTCGGCCAGTGAACTATAACCAGCCAATCTTTTTTGACTGTCAGAACCGCTCTGCAAAATTTTTTCATCACTCCCAAAAAGTAAAATCCGCATATTTTCATTAATATTTTGCTTTAATCAATTTTTAATTATAACAATTTTCTTAGGGCTGGACAACCCTAAAACGATACGCACTTTATTCTGTGGCACCTTAAAATGTTTAGACAAAACCCTAATAACCGCAGAGTTGGCTTTACCTTTTTGGGCCAGCTCTTTTACCCATACAGCAAAAACTCCCTCTCCCAATTGCTCCACTTTCTCCTCACGAGCTTTTGTTTTGACTTTAACTGTTATTTTCACAAATCTTCTTCAGAAATAACCTTGATGCCATTCTGTTTTAGTAGAGCGGTTGTAACCCCGTCGCCCTTAACCACGGTTTTGAAAAAAGTGCCGTCATAAATTTGCCCCAAGCCGCACGAGGGGCTTCTTTGTTTCAAAATTGCTTCATTATCACAAAGTATTCGTGCTATTTTCAAAGTCTCCTCCGCGCCCCTAACAAAAAAGCTTGTAACATCTCTGCCATCTGATAACAAAAACCGGTAAGTCCTTCTCCATTGGGATAACTACCGGTCTTTGCAAGTCATCTCGCCAATAAATACGATGGTCGCCTTTTGTTCTATTTAATTCACAGCCAATAAAAATCAAAAACTTTTCAAATTTTCTCCAAGAGATGGGGGTTAAATGAGCCATACTACAAAGCAAAGGCAACCTGTTGAAATTCTTGACCAATAAAAACAGGGGGCTGCCAGGCCTTTTGAACTTTTTGCCAACCCAGGTTTAACAGAGCGTTTTTCAAGGTTCCCTTTTTCGTAGTTTCCTCAAAAAAAATCCCTACTGCTTCTTCAAATCGCTTTTTCGCTTGCTCTAAAGTATTCCCGCAAGTTGACAAATCAAAATCAGGGCTATAGGCAATAAACTTTTTACCCTCTTTTAAAAAATTAACTGTTATCTTAAATTCTATTTTTGGTTTAGGCATATCCTTAATTGTTTTGATAATAACAAATTTAAAAATAAAAATCAATTTAAAAGGTTAGCGCGCCAAGCGCCAATATATAAAAACTCACCTCGCCACCGCAGTATTGTTTAATCAAGCTGGCTAATTCTTGGGTGGCGGCCTCCACTTCACTTTTGATAGCTGGCGAAAGAGCCTCAACTACAACAATGGCATTCTCGGTCTGCTCGGTAAGTTTGGTTCTGTCGGCTTCCCGCCAATTCCACCTGCGGCAAGCTACGCCCTCGTTGTCTTTATAAACCACCTCACCTTTTTGCGGCGGCTCATTTTCAACCCCGCCCAGCCGTATGAACCTTTCATCTCCGTTAGCAAAACCCAAAAACAAGTCTCCCGCTATTTTATCTATATCCTCCCCACCAACCGGCAAAACATATTTGAGTGAGATATAATTATACAAATCAACAAGTTTATTAATATGCCGCAATTGGTCACCTTTCAGTGTCCGCCTGATTAATGCCTCCGCTGAACAACGATATTGATGAGGGTCAGCGCCAAACTTGCGATAAGCCGCCCTCCAGCTCAAAATCTGCGGATGCTGGCTGAAGGTGTCAAACTGGGCAAAGTTTTCCGCCTGATTTCTCTCCGCCATTCTCAAAAGCTCGGCTATCTCAGGCAAGGCGCCCTGATTGTCGCAGCCTTTTATTAAAATAACACCGGCAATAAAGTCCGGAAATGTCTCAAATATCTCTTTTTGAATCTTCAGCTCCATAAAAACTATCGGAGTTCAACTCCGATATTTTTTATTACTTATTCATTGTCGCTTTCAGTTTCAATTTCGGTAATTTCTTTTTTAATTTCTTCAAATTGATTTTCAACCGCTTTAAGCCGCTCCTTGCTGTCTTTTATCAACTGAGCGGCCTCTTTGACCTTGTTTATTCCCTCCTCAACATCAAGCTCTTTTTGGCTCGCGAACCAATTGGCTATTTCTTCAAGTTTTTTAATTGTTTCTTTTAAATTTGTCATA
>CAYVXQ010000091.1:0-3564 GCA_964454625.1 uncultured Candidatus Saccharibacteria bacterium | reverse complement strand
GCCGAGAAATACCTAGCTCCGACGCCAAAAATTCCTGCGTCAGATCATTCTTTTTTCTTAATTGTTGAATAAATTTTGCAAGCATAGATAAAATTATAATTACTTTTCTACTGTAATCTTGGGTATTTTACCGATTTTTCTCCTGAAACGATCAATTATTTTCAAAACTAATCCATCGTATTCTCTATAAATTCGGAGAACTTTATCCTCTACAATTTCTGTATTCTCTGATAATAGATTATGGACGTAATCATTCCGCTTTGCCTTAAATTTCTCCAGCTGCTTGAACTCCTCGGTATTAATTACTCCCATTAAATATAAATCATTAATCGCATTATCATAGCCGTACCGTTTCCCTCTTTTTCCTTTCAATGCGCTTAACTCGGGCTTCTTTTCTAATGATTTTAATCCTAAATTTACAAGCACGCCTTCGAGGATTGCCGTTTGCAATAAGAATGCTTCAATACGTTTTGTTTCTTTGCCTTTTCTTCTCCTTGTTCTGCTGTGTGACCCGGCCCGGCTATAAAGACGCTTAATGTCTTCAAAACGCTTAATATCATCTTTGGTTGCATAAGTCGATCGTGCAGACATAAATTATTTATCTTTATTCCTCGGTGGACGCCATTCGCGAATCTCTTTGCGCTCTAGTCGTTCAGCCGCTTCCTTGCTCGATGTCGTCCTATATTGAAACCGTGTGCCCCCCTCAAACTCGCCCTTATGTTCAGCTATCCGATCATCCAATCGACCACCTTTAGCTTTTCCAATATAAAGAATATCATCTGAGGCATTTTTAATCCGGTAAACCCCTGGTTTATCGCCCGGCACATTTTCAAGGTTTTTTTGCGTGATTGTCCTTGTTGGACTAAATTTTTTGGTTGCCATAGTTTTAACGATTAAATAGTTAATTATTACGACCTAACTCCAGTATAAGCGATGTAAAATTATTTGTCAAGTGCAATGTAAAAAAGTTATACACAGCCACCTACCAGATAAAAGCTTATCCCCCTCCCTCTCTTTGTTAGTCATACTTTACGCCCTGTTCCCTGTCCAGTAGATCCTCAAGCTTACTGCGAAATTTCTTATCTAAAACTCTATTGTCACAAAAATATTCTATAAATTCGGCATAACTATTCGGACTCAAAAAATGGAGAAAATATTTTTGTTTGATTTTTGTTTTTTTCAATTCTTCGTTCAAATCCTCAAAATGTTTTTTCGCCCAACGATATTTTGCTTTGTTTTCTTCTGAATCGTCGCCGTCGGATTTTATCTCAACGACAACAATATTTTCACCAAGTTTCAAAAAGAAATCGGGGTTGAAACTTCCTTGCGTCGGATGTTCACCTTTTCTCCACGAATACTCAACGCTATAAAATCCCATATCGCGGGATTTTATCCAAGCGTCAATTTTTGCACATACCTTTGAGCCAACAATCGCTTCAACGAACTTTCGTTCCGGCTCAAGTTTTGTCAAAACGATATTAACTGGCGTTTTGAGGCAGTAAGGGTTAACTTCTTTGCTTGCGCTTCTCGGCAAATTTTCATCGTTAACTATATCTTGTAAAATATCAATCATCCCGTTTTTGCACTCGTCTTTGAAATTTTCGGTGTAAAAAACTGTTGAGCCGTGCTTTATCGCTCCGACGGCAACGCTTTCTTTTTCAAGCTCTTTTGTGCTGATTAATTTCGGCTCATTTGCCACTCTTCCAAAAACCACCGTTGATCCTCTCTTTCTAAAAATTGTTTGAAATGCTTGAAAAACTCGCAAAGCATTTTCCTCTACCAACAAACCGCTTTTAATTCCGACGGCTTTCATTGAGGCAAGAATAATTTCTTTAATTTCGTTTTCCGGTGGCAAATTCTCTTTATCGTATTCGCCTTTTGGAAATCTGATTTTTGCCTCAAAATCTCTCGTCTTAAAAGCTTCAACAATTTTATCTACTACCTCGTCAATATTAAAAATATTTTTTTGAATAACAGTAGTTTTAGGTTTAATTACTCCCGCCAAATCTTCATATTCAGTAACTTTCTCTATTCTTTCGGCTTGAGAAACCAACTTAATAAGTTTGTCTTTTGAATAATCAAAAATTTCCGTGTCTTTATCAGCTTTGACGGCTTTTTCCTGTTTTTCGTAGTCAATCGTGTATAAATCAAAATGATATTTTGCTCGCTCGCCAGAAGTTAAAACTTCGCTCGTCAAGCGGACTTCAATCTCCAAAATTTCGTCAACCAAGCCGCGAATGTTTCGGCTCCAAGCGTCGTGATTGAAAACCCTGACTTTCGGTTGTGGCGATTTGTATTCTTCCGGTATGCGAAGCCCTCGGCCCAAAACTTGGGCGATCAAAAGTTTTGAATTGAAAGCTCGGTCTTCCCACGGCACAATTTGAAAAACATTTTTTACATCCCACCCCTCGGTAAGCATAGAAACGGAAACAATCCACTCAATCGAATTTTCCTTGTCATCAACATTTTTTAATTCCAACACGTTTTTCTTGTGGTCTTTGTGCGAAGTAACGATCAAAACTTTTTTCTCTACTGCTTTACGAGAAATTTTTTCTCGCTTTTCTAAAAAATCAATCAAGTCTTCCCGAAGCATTTTTGCTTTGGAAATATCTTTTGTTACCAAAATCGTAATCGGCTTGATTAGCCGATACTTTTTCACAAATTCATCGTGATTGTCGTAAATTTTTTGAAATTTTTCATTTTTATCTATATTTTCATCTTTCGCCACATAATCAACCGACTTAATAACTTTGTCATCAACGGCTTGGCGTATTGAGTAGCGATAAATAACGTCATTAAAATACTCGTCGTCCATATATGCCGTGCCGGTAAATCCTAGAATGTATTTAAAATTAAAATCGGGATTGAGCAAAAACGCTTTCCATTTTCTTATGTCTTGCTCGCTTGACGAATTGTAGGCGTGATGGACTTCATCATTCAGTACTAAAACACGCTCGCCGTTTCCTTTTAAGCTATCGTTTATTGATGATCCTGTCCGTTCATAAACGGCATGGATATTCTCAACGCAAATATCGCCGTTCTTGATTGTGCTGTTTGCGTCAATTATTCTTGGGTTTTTGAAAACGGCGTTGTCTGGCAAAGTCTCTTTTATTTTGTCGTCGCCGGAAAGTTTTTCAAATTTTTCTTTTAAGCCAGATTCAATCGTAAGTGACGGACAAAGCACTAAAACTTTATCCACCAAACCAAACCCTAAAGCAATTTGAGCAATACCATAAATTAAATAACTTTTGCCCGTACCTGTCGCTAAATCAATTACCGCCGACAATTTATGTGGCAAGGGCAGATTTTTTTGATAATCTCGGACATCTTTATATCTTTTCTGTAATTCGTCATTTTTCCTAAAATTTTCTTCAACTAAATCTTCGATTGATCTGTATTCACCCGACGCAAGAAAGATAATTGAATCTCTAATCGCTTCTTTTTGAAATTCTCTGTCGCCGCAAAGCACATCAAGAAAATCAACCCACTTTTTCAAATTGAGCTTGGCTGGATTGTAGTTTTGCTTTACCTGCAAAACTAAATCTTGTGTTTTGTATATTTTAA
>CAYVXQ010000090.1:0-3578 GCA_964454625.1 uncultured Candidatus Saccharibacteria bacterium | reverse complement strand
CGGGTTAAATCAACTGAGAGCGTTGATTTAGCGTTTGAAAGAAGCGGAAAAGTTGCGACGGTTAGCGTTAAAGTTGGCGATAAAGTTAAAACCGGTCAAGCGTTGGCAACTCTCGTGAATACTGATATTTCCGCACAACTTCATCAGGCCATGGCCAGCGTTGAAAGCGCCAAAGCAACTTTGAACCAATATCAGGCGGCCTTGGAAGCACAGCAAGCCAAATTTGAAGAGTTAAAAATAGGAACAAGGGCCGAGGAATTACAGATTGCCGAAACAAAAGTTTCCAGCGCCCAGAAAGTCCTCGCTGATGCTGAAAATAATCTGGCAAACGTTAAAAACAAAGCCACAATTGATTTGGGCAATCTTTATGACGGAGTCAAGGATGTTTTAAACGACGCTTACGTTAAAGCCGATGACGCGGTCAATAAACAGACCGATGAGATGTTTACTGATGACAATACGGAGAATCTAAAATTAACTTTTTTTACCAGCAATCAGTTGGAAATAGATTCAAAAACCAAGCGTTATCAATCTGGCCTTGAGCTAAAACAATTTAAAACCGAACTTGATATTCTTTTTTCTGACGAGGTCAGTCTCAATACCGCTCTGGTGAAGGGAGAAAACCACTTAAAGATTATTCAGGATTTTTTGGATACTTTGAATGACGCGGTTGCCAATTCCATTAATTTAAATCAGACAACCATTACTAATTACAGATACTATATTAATGCTGCAAGGACCAATATTAATACAGCCCTAACGAATGTTAATACCAAAAAGCAGGCAATCGCCACCCAGAAAGCGACAAGTCAGGTTAATATCAGTACAGCCGAAGCCAGTGTGAACTCGGCCAAAAATTCTTTAAAGTCTGCCCAGGACGAGTTAGCTTTAAAAAAGGCCGGCGCCACTACCGAGCAAATCGCAAGTCAGGAAGCTTCGGTTAATCAGGCAAAAGCCAACATTGAATCCCAGCAGGCCCAGATAAAATATGCAGAGGCCAATGTTGAGAACTTTCAGGCCCAGCTTGACAAGACGATGATTTTTTCTCCCCTGAATGGCGTTGTGACAAAGCGGGATTTGAAAGTTGGCGAAATTGTTGTCGCCAACGTCAATGTTATTTCAATAATTAGCGAAAGCCAGTTTGAAATAGAAGCCAACGTACCCGAAGCCGATATCGCCAAAGTAAAGGTTGTAAATTTGGCCAAGGTTACTCTTGATACCTACGGAAGCGATGTCGTTTTTGAGGCCAAGGTTATTAAGATTGATCCGGCTGAAACGATTTTAGAGGGAGTGGCGACCTATAAAGCAACTTTTCAATTTATCCAAGATGACGAGAGGATTAAATCGGGCATGACGGCCAACATTGATATTTTGACTGCCAAAAAAGATAATGTAGTTTTTCTTCCCCAGCGGGCGATTATTCAAAAAGAAGGAGGAAAATTTGTTTTAATTGAAAAAGGAGAAAACCAAACCGAGGAAAAGAAAATAGAAATTGGGCTTCGGGGTTCGGACGGCAATGTTGAAATTGTTTCAGGTCTTTCGGAAAACGAAAAAGTTATAATTTCTCGAGAAAAATAAATGGCCCTGATTGAAGTAAAAAATTTGGAGAAAACTTACTTTGACAGTGAGATACCAACGCCGGCGCTTCGCGGCGTTTCTTTTGATATTGGAGAGGGAGAGTTTGTGGCAATTATGGGTCCTTCGGGTTCGGGCAAATCAACCCTTTTGCACATTCTTGGATTTTTGGATAAAAATACTGCCGGCGAATACAAATTTGACGGGAAAACAATAAGCGATTATTCGGAAACCGAGATGGCCCGCATTCGGAATAAAAAAATGGGTTTTGTTTTTCAAACATTTAATTTATTGCCCCGAACCAGTGTTTTGGAAAACGTTAAATTGCCCCTTATCTATTCCGGCATTAACGAGAAATTATGGGGTAAGATGGCCAAAGATGCCATTGGAGCTGTCGGTCTTTCTCATAGGTTAAATCATAGACCAGTCCAGCTTTCCGGCGGCGAAAAGCAAAGAGTGGCAATAGCCCGAGCCTTAGTTAACGGCCCCATGGTTATTTTTGCCGACGAGCCAACGGGAAATTTGGATTCCAAGTCCGGAAAGACTATCATGGAAATACTCCAAAAACTTAATGAAGAAAGGGGCCACACAATAATTTTAATTACCCATGAAACTTATACGGCCGAACATGCCCAAAGGATTATTTTGCTTCGCGACGGAAAAATTGAAAGCGACAGGCGGGTTGACCACCGCCTGAAAGCCGACCAGTTTATCAAATAAAAATATTTTTATGACCTTCAAGTATAGTTTTAAAACTGCCATAAGGGGATTGGAGATAAATAAATTAAGGTCGGTTCTGACAATTTTGGGGATTGTTATTGGCATCACCTCAATTATTTCAATTATGTCTTTAGGGAGAGGGGCCCAAGATTTGATTTTGTCTCAAGTTAAGGCCATGGGCTCAAAATTAATAGCTGTTGTGCCGGGTCGTCAGCCTAAAGGTTTAACGGATATGATTGGTATGATGGCAACCAATTCTTTGAAAGAAAAAGACCTTGAGGCTCTTGAAAAAAAATCCAATGTTCCGCACGCAAAAAGAATAATGCCAGTGGTTTTTGGCAGCGAAACCATCGCCTTTGAAAACGAAACTTATCGGCCAACAATTTTAGGGGTAACTGATTTTGCCGCCCAGATTTATGACATATATCCAAGTCAGGGCAGGTTTTTCACCGACGAGGAAACCAAGGGTTATGTCGATGTGGTAGTTATTGGCGACAGGGTTAGAAAAGAGCTTTTTAACAATGAAGATGCCATGGGCGAGAGGGTAAAAATTAAGGGCAGAAATTTTAGAGTGGTTGGAATCCTTTCAAAAAAGGGCCAATCCACTTTTATTAATTTTGATGAGGTGGCTTTCGTCCCTTATACCACAGCCCAACGATATATTTTTGGCATTAAATATTTTAATCGTTTTGCAATAGAGACGGATTTCGAAGAGAATGTTTCAAGGACGGTTGAGGATTTGAAGATTACTCTGCGAAACAGCCACAATATTACCGATCCGGAAAAAGACGATTTTTTTATTGAAACCCAGGCCGAAGCGATAGACAGCGTTAAGACCATAACCAATATTTTCACATTTTTTTTAGCGGCCGTGGCGGCAATTTCCTTGATTGTGGGGGGAGTGGGAATTATGAACATTATGCTTGTTTCGGTGACGGAACGGACGCGAGAGATTGGTTTGAGAAAGGCGCTGGGCGCGACTCACGGCGATGTTTTAAGCCAATTTTTGCTTGAAGCAATAATTTTGACGGCGGCAGGTGGAATCGTCGGAATATTATTGGGAAATTTTCTTTCATTTCTTGTCGCTTTAGTTTTGGGCAAGATTTTGGCCTTAAGCTGGGTATATTCTTTTTCTATTTTTTCCGCAGTTTTGGGTATCGGCGTTTCCGGGATTGTCGGTTTGGTTTTCGGTCTTTATCCGGCCAGGCAAGCCGCCAAAAAAAGTCCGATGGAAGCGTTGAGGTATGAATAAAGAGTTTTGTCTGTGAAGGCAAGCAAGGGCG
>CAYVXQ010000089.1:0-3637 GCA_964454625.1 uncultured Candidatus Saccharibacteria bacterium | reverse complement strand
ATTTGCCCCGAAAGACATTGAAACCCATTTTATTAAAAGAGGAACTAAGTACCCAAGCGAGAATATTTATTAAAGATAATTAGAAATAAAAATTTTAATACAATAAATTTAGGTGTATGCCTCAAATTGACAAAAAATCAAGAATACTTTTTTATGTGCTGCTTTTTGTTATTTGCGCTACGGTCGCGTTAACATATTATAGAACTATGGTTATACATGATTATTATATCGTCGTGCCGGTAGAGGAAGAACAATAATAATATGGAAAGATATGGAAATTTCAGGAAATAGCATTGGAATTATCGCTGGCTTACTTTCGTTTTCAGCGTATTCGTTGTATGTAGTGAGTATGTTGAGAGGGCAATGTCGGCCTAACCGCATGACCTGGTGGACACTCACCGCGATTGGTGTTGGGGTGGCGATAAGTTATTATGCTTCTGGCGCGCGCCAGACAATATGGATAGCTATAGCGTATGTTGCCGGCCCTTTGATAATCTCACTTTTGTCTTTCCGATATGGCGAAGGCGGCTGGGGTATACTAGAACGTTTCTGTATATTAGGGGTGGCGGTAAGTTTATTGTTATGGTGGATATTTAAATCGCCATTGATGGCATTAGTGGTGAGTCTTCTGGTTGATTTTTTTGTCCTTGTTCCCACTATGGTAAAATCCATTTTGCGGCCAAAAGGAGAATATAAAATTGCCTGGGCCATTGAGACGGCATCTAATATTATTAATTTATTCGCGTTGGAACAGTGGACTTTTTCTTTGGCAATTTATCCGCTATATCTAATTGTTGTTAATATGTTTATTACAACTTCGCTTTTTTGGCCAAGAAAGCGCGCAATAATTGAGAGCATAGAAAAACCCCTGAAAATGTCATTCCGAGCGTTAGCGAGGAATCTCCAAACCTTGTTAGGACAAGATTCTTCGCTTCGTTCAGAATGACAAAAATAGGTTTTTCTACACTCTCAATTTAATAAAAAATTTTATGGAGGAATCATCTATTATAGCGTTTAATCAAGAAAATGTTTATTGCGGTGAAAGCCCTAAAGGATACGGCAAGGCGTATTTTGCTAAACATAATTTTCAGGCCGGAGATATTGTAATGCACGGTTTTGGAAGAATTATTAACCATCAAACCAGCCGTTTTTCGATGCAAATTGGACTAAATAAACATTGTTTGCCTACAAAATGGACAGGCAGATATTTGAATCATTCTTGCGAGCCAAACT
This sequence comes from uncultured Candidatus Saccharibacteria bacterium, assembly GCA_964454625.1. Taxonomy (GTDB): domain Bacteria; phylum Patescibacteriota; class Minisyncoccia; order Minisyncoccales; family CG1-02-41-26; genus CG1-02-41-26. Next base: position 2,404 of record CAYVXQ010000089.1, on the reverse strand, counting down.
GTTTTGTCCGCACTCGGCCTGATGGTTTTCCCGATTTAATTGCGCTTCGGGATATAAAGAAGGGAGAGGAGATTACGTATGAGTATTTTATGTCAGAGTTTGTTTGGTCTCCTTGTGCGCAAGAAAAACGTATATCCTGCCGTTGCGGCGCTAAAAAATGTTTTAAAAAAATATTATCTTTCTCTCAACTTAATGATAGTCATAAGCGTGCTTTAAAAAAGAGAAAAATTATTTCTTCGTATTTGTATAACACTTAATATTATCTTTTATGCTTCCACCTGTTTTTTGTCCTTGGCCCGCTCCTCAATATTGGCTATTTTCTGAAAATGTGCCTCAATTAGTGTATTATGCCCATTTTCTATCAATTTGTGGCGCTTTATTAGCCGCTGTTTTTGTGCTTTTGGCAGGGAGAAAAAGATTGCCAAATCAGATATTATTTTTAATGTTAACAGCATTTGTTTTATGGGTTTTTCCTAGTTTAATTTTTTGGGCGGCTAATAACAGCGATGTCATAATGTTTGTTTGGTCATTGTGCATTCTTTTTGAGCCGCTTGTCTATCTTGGCGCATTGTATCTTTTTTATACACTTCTGAAAAATAAAGATGTGCCGTTTTGGCAAAAGATTATTTTTATCATTCCGTATATTCCAATTGTAATAGCGACGCCGACCAGTTTGGCATTGCCAGGATTTGATTTGTCATCCTGTTTGAGCATTGAAGGATTTGTTTCCATATATTATGTCTATCCGCTTGAATTGTTTTACGCTGTTGTTTTGGGTATATTAGCATTTCGCGAATATCACGCTGCCATTGATTCTAAGAGAAAAAAAGAAATCCTTTTGCTTACTTGCGGCATTATATTTCTTCTGTTGGCATTTTCCTGGGGTAATATCGTGAGCAGTTTTACGGAAAATTGGAATTTTTCGCAAATTGGTTTATTTGCCATGCCTGTATTTATGGGTTTTTTGGTTTATAGCATTGTCCGTTTTCAAACTTTCAACATCAAACTTCTCGGCGTTCAGGCATTGGTTGTCGCGATTATTCTTACCACTGGCTCGCAATTCGCTTTCATTCGAAATTCAACTAACAGGATTTTAACGGCTATTACTTTTGTGTTGATTACATTTTTTGGCTGGTTTTTGATTAAGGGCGTTAAGCGGGAAATTAAACAGAAGGAACAAATCAGTCAATATGCTCAGGATTTGGCGGAAGCCAAAGAAAAAATTGATAAGGCGTATCAGCTGGAAAAACAAGCGAGCGCGGAGTTGCAACGGTTGAATGAAGCCAAGTCGCAATTTCTTATGGCCACCCAGCATCACTTGCGAACGCCTCTGACTGCCATAAAGGGTTTTTTGTCAATGGCTATGGAGGGCGATTTCGGCAAACTCAACGATGAGCTGAAAGAAAAACTCAATTTTTGTTTCATCTCAGCCGAGCGGTTGATTAAGTTGGTTAACGAGTTTTTGGACATTTCCAAACTGCAATTGGGCAAAGAAATTTTGGAGACAAAAGAGGTTTCTCTGGTTGATTTGCTGGAACAAGCGGTTGAGGAAGTGATGCCCGAAGCCGACAAGAAAGGCATTTATCTCAAGCTGGAAAATCATTGGGCCGAGCCGTTAAAGATAATTGCCGACCCGGCAAAGCTTAAGGAGGCCCTGTATAATCTTATTGACAACGCGATTAAATACACCGAGAAAGGCGGAGTTACGGTGAGTTTGCGGCACTTTGCCGATGTTGTTCCTTCCAAAATCCAGATTGTTGTTTCAGATACGGGCATTGGTATGACCCCCGAAGAAGCCAAAGATATTTTCGGCCGTCAGTTTGAGCGGGGCACAGAAGCGAAAAAGGTGTATGCTTTGGGCCGGGGCATCGGTTTGTTTTTAGCGGCAAGTATTATCCGAGCTCACAAAGGCAGAATTTGGGTTGAATCGCCCGGCCCCGGCAAGGGCAGCACCTTCTTGGTGGAGCTGGCGGGGAAGTGATTGAGTTACATCAACTTATAATATGAGAGCGTAGAAAAACCTATTTTTGTCATTCTGAACACATTCACTTCGTTCAGTGTAAACTCCGTGAAGAATCTCGTTCTGGCGCGGTTTTTACCTTGCCAGAGATTCCTCGCTAACGCTCGGAATGACATTTTCGGGGGTTTTTCTACGCTCTCAGGTTTATAGTGGCCTGAGAATTGCAGAACTTGACTTCCTGTTTTCTCGGGTTAAAATAGACATATATATGGTAAGTTTTAAAATTTATGGCTAAAAAATTCAATCAATTTAAGGTTGTTATTGAGCAAGATGAAGATGGTTATTTCGTGGCTTTTGCGCCAGCTCTGCCGGGTTGTTATACACAAGCCAAAACATTAACGGGCTTGAAAAAAAGAATTCGCGAGGCAATTTTACTTTGTCTTG
>CAYVXQ010000088.1:2556-3673 GCA_964454625.1 uncultured Candidatus Saccharibacteria bacterium | reverse complement strand
CCATCGCAATGTACCACTCGTCAACCAAACGGAAAATCAGCTCTGTTTTACACCGCCAGCAAGTTGGATACCTATGCTTGTAATCCTCAATTTTATAAACCAAGCCCTTGCTTTCTAAATTTTTAAATATCCAGTCCTTAACTTCTTCACTTCCCACAAACTTACCAGACAATTCGCTAAAACCCTCACGATAATTGCTTTCGTTATCGGTTAAGTCAATGGGTTGCAACTTCCATTCCTTGCTCAGGTGAAAATCCTCTTGTCCGCACCCCGGGGCAATATGCACAATACCAGTACCTTCTTCCTCTGTTATGTCTTTCCATAAAATTACCCTATGCCCCAAAGCTCCACTCTCATTATCTTTGTTGCATTCTATAAGCGATCGCTTACATTTTGCAACACTTTGCAAATCATCAAAAATACCTTCGTATTCCAATCCCTCTAACTCTTTGCCTCTTATTATTTTTTCAATCTCATAACCATCTTCGCCAAAAATTTCGCCTACCTTTCCTTTCAATAAAACATATTTTTCCTCTGTTTCTTCTTGATTTTTAATTTGTATTTTTGCATTTTGATTTTTGATTTTTGATTCTACTATGATGTAGTCAAAATCAGGCTGAACCGCCAAAGCCACATTTCCCGGCAATGTCCAGGGCGTTGTTGTCCAGACCAAAAGATAGGTATTGGGCTTATCAATCACCGGGAATTTTACAAACACCGCCTTATGAGTTATCTCTTTGTATTCCTCGGTTAAAATCTCATGCTGGGAAATAGCAGTGCCGCATCTTGGACACCAAGGCACAACATCCCTGCCTTTGTACAACAACCCTTGCTCGCGGCTTTTTTTCAAAAAATGCCAAATCGCGTAATTATTTTCATCGCTCATTGTATAGTAGGAATGGCTTTTCTTAAGCCAGTCCTCTTTTTCGTCAAAATCGGTTTGCCACTCGCCCCAGTCCTTTAACATACCTAAGCGAATTGACTGCTCGGTTTGAATTTTAGAGTATTTATGAACCCGCTCTTTGCATTTATTAACAAATTTTTCAATGCCGTATTCCTCAATGTCTTTTTTGCTTTTAAAACCAAGCTCTTTTTCCACTTCCACTTCAACCCAAAG
>CAYVXQ010000088.1:0-2456 GCA_964454625.1 uncultured Candidatus Saccharibacteria bacterium | reverse complement strand
CCTATCTTTTCCCAAAACTTCAAAATCTTTTTTTCATCTTCCACAAAGTTCATATTCTTTAATTTAGCTTGATTAGTAAATTTTGACTGCTTGAGATTGGTCAATGCCTGTATAACTTTTAATTTCAGCAGGCGCCTTTAATCGTTTGTCATTTTCATAAAGTTGTCTTGCTTCTTGAAAACGAGTGTTATTAAAATCAGCGGTTAAAATGGCAACTTTATCAATTAAATTCAGCTCCTCCTCATCAAGGGTATCAAAATCTTTATCACTTAAGCCCCAATAGTCCCAAGGCAAAACTTCAATTTTGTTTAAGGCGGCTAAATCTCTTATCACATTGCTACGGATAAACCACAACCCTTTAATGTCAATCATGCTTACTCCAAAATTATCCGCATTAACCCCGCCATTTCGGCACATTTGCCAGGCACTGCCTGCGGTTAAAAAATGCTCCCGGGGAACATCCAATGGGCTAAACGAAATATCATAACGCACAGATATCACCTTATCAATTTCTGGGTCAACAAGCATCCACTTCTCTTTTTCAATGTTCCAACACTCGCAAATCCAGTGATCTTCATATTTGCCTGAAATAAAATAATCGGCAAAACCGCAACGTATCCTTGCTGGTATGCCTTTATGCCTCAATATAGCGCAAAACAAAATCGCAAAATCTCGACAAATACCCACAAATTTTTTATCTGGCTTGCGCGCTTGTTTTATTTTGCTATTGTCTAATTCTAAAATACGTCTTAATATCTTCTCAACATACCGAGTTTGCGCTTCCATTGCTCGTTTACCCGAAACTTCCAAGCCATACAAATCAACGGCATCTCTATGGATTATTAATCCTTGTACTATGCCAACTAATCGTTCAAGTTTTTGAGGTAAACCGTCAAAAAGATAGCCAAATTCTTTTGGGTCGCTATATGGACTTTGGCTACAATAATAATCAAAGATATTTTTATTCTGTGTTTTCATTTTTCAAAAATTTTACAGAGCCCTGGGGCCTGCAATCTCGGTTTTGTATTCCAGCCAGTCATTAACAAAATTACGGCAACCATCCACGCCCCCCATCAAATCTAACATAAAATCTCTACTCGTCAAAGACGGAAAATTCTTGCCGCCAATATAATCAGCATAACTTGACCATTTATATTGCTCAATAAACTCAATGGTTTTGGCTAAATCCTTAATCCCTTTCTCCTTCCACCCCGGCTCAATCAACGAAACAGGATTAGTATGCACATAAACAAACTCTGTTTTTAAATGTTCGTCATCTTTAATATGCACGGCCTTAAATTTATCTTGAAAAAGATGCCCTTCTCTTTTATATCTCAAATTAAAGTAAGTGACATAAGCGCCCATTTTTCTCATAAACTCGCTTATGCCCCTATCCTTTAATTGCTTTAGAATTAAATGAATGTGATTGGGCATTAAACAAAACGCTAAAATTTCAACAAACAAATCTCTTCTTTGCGCTTCAATTCTCTCCATCTCCTCTAATCTCATTACAGAAGATATTTCTCTGCTTATTTCTGCAAGATTTACGGGGGACGTTCCCCCGTAAGCTTTCAGGCGTTTTCTTGCGGCCCTTCTTTCTCTTATCTCAACTGGATTAGTGTTGTTGAATTCATATAAAGAAAAAATTCCGCGATAGTAATCTTTCTCATCCAAAAATAGCGGTTTACCCTCAATGCCCCTCTGAATAATATGGTAAATTTCTTGATTTTCAAAGTTGCGAAGTTTTCTTGGCATAAATTTTGTTTACAGGGGTTTACGGGGGACGTTCCCCCGTAAGTTTAAATAGCAGCCGCTTGCTATAATTAAAATACTAAACGTGGGTGGGATTCTATACGAGTCCTACCCATTTTACATTCTCTTTTCTTCAAAAGAAAAGATTTGAAACGTCAATAAACGCAAATGTTTTCATATTTTAAAACTTCAAAATTTTATGCTCGTTTTCAGCAAATTCATAAAGAAGTCGTAGTGAGTATTCGCCGTTAAAGCAGTGGAGCCCGTAAAAGCGCGGGCTTACCCTGCTGTCATTCTGAGGTCGCCTCAAGCGACCGAAGAATCTCTTTTGCCAATTCCAATGAGATTCTTCGCTACGTTCAGAATGACAAACACACGTTACTCGCTACTAGTTCAAAATTACTTTAATTTACTATTTTTTTCAAAAATTAGCAAACAAAAAAATGGCGTAAATGAATTTCGCCATTTTGATTTCAAAAAACATGATTATTGTAATTTATTACAAATAATCATTGCAATAAACACAACAACATTACTAACTCCGCTTTTGTATCTTTATAACCCAAATGGCAACCCCTAAATTTTCAACATCTTGTTTCTCTTCTTTGTCCAAATGCTCAAGCGCTTTTCGCATTATCGCTTTTTCAGAAGCAGTTTTTACTTTTTTAATCGCCCGGCGGTAAAGTTCTTTGGTTTTTTGATAG
>CAYVXQ010000087.1:0-3715 GCA_964454625.1 uncultured Candidatus Saccharibacteria bacterium | reverse complement strand
GTAAAAGCCATTAAAGCAAACGGTAAATTCGCCCCCAGCAAAAGAAACCAAACAACAAAAGTTAAAACAGCGACGCCAAGAACAATCGGCACGAAACGAGACGATATTTTATCAGCAAACGCCTGAATAGGCGCTTTGGAACTTTGAGCGTCTTCAATAAACTGAATAATCTGAGACAAAACCGTATCCTTGCCCACCTTTATCGCTTTAAAGTCAAAACTGCCGTTTTTGTTAATAGTAGCGCCAATAACCTTATCGCCAATATTTTTTTCCACTGGTATGCTTTCCCCGGTGAGCATTGATTCGTCAACCGAGGAATTGCCTTTAACCACCTCGCCGTCAACCGGTATTTTTTCCCCGGGCCGAACTAAAATAATATCTCCCGCAACCACCTGTTCAATCGGAATATCCAAATATTCGCCCGCCTTTAGGACCCGCGCGGTTTTTGCCTGCAAACCCATTAATTTTTTTATGGCTTCTGATGTTTTGCCTTTGGCTTTGGCTTCCAGCCATTTGCCCAATACCACGAACGAAATCAAAAAGGCGGCGGTTTCAAAATACAAGTCAGGTATTTTCTCGCCCATTGGGCTGATTAAACTGCCGTTAGAAACAACATAGCTAATATAAGCGAATAAACTATAAAAGAACGCGGCGCTTGTGCCAATAGCTATCAAACTGTCCATATTAAATGTTTTCATCCGCAAACTGCTCCACATTCCCTTGTAAAATCCAAAACCAATAATAAATTGCACGGGCAAGGTCAACAACAGAGAACTAATGCCCATATAGGGCATTAGTATTTTGCCGGGCAGAAATGGCAAAAAATCCAAAAGCATAAAATAAAACATCGGAATACTCAAACCAATTCCCCATAAGAATTTTTTCCAATACTTTTTGATTTCCTTTACTCTTTTGATTTTCTCCGCTTCCGGTTCGTCCGCCTTATAGGGCGCGGCTTTATAGCCGGCTTTTTTCACAACATTCTGCAACGCCTCTAAACTGGTCAATGAATTATCAAAAACCACCCGCGCCCTTGAGGAAGCGAAATTAACACCCGCTGTTATAACCCCGGGCGCTTTTTGCAGATTTTTTTCTATCAAGATAGCGCACGAGGAACAGTGCATACCCTCTATAGTCAGTTGGGCTTGCTCTTTATCTTTTGAAATAATTTCTTGAGCCATATTGCTTAAACTATTTTTATCTGACTCCGCCACCGCAACCACAGCCGCAAGCAGGCGACTCCTCGCTGGTTTTTGATAAAACTACACTTGAATTATCGCTCAAAGGATTGTTTCCATCAACTGCCTCAATAGTACCTGTGACCATTCCCATCCAGCAGGAAAATTTATATTTGCCCGGTTTTTCAATGGTAAATTCTTTAACCACTGTTTGGCCGGGCGTTAAAGGAATTTGCCCGCTAAAAAGATCACGGGCAATTATTGCGTTTGTACAACCGCTTGTGCCTGTGTCTGTAATCTCCCATCTGACTGGAACCCCAACTCTTACCGTAAAATAGCGCGGCTTATATCCCCGCACCGATGCCTCCATTTTCATAATTTGTTTGCCATTAAGCACGGGAGGCAAATCATCTTGATTTTGAACGGTTTGCTGATTGTTCGGCTTTGCGCTATTGTTGTTTGTTTGAGCTGAAACATACTCCCATAAGTCAGCGAAACCGCCATAGCCAAGAACAGTTAATTGATTATTGATATTAAATAAAGCGAAAAACAAGACCAAAACCCCGGCTATTTTAGCGAATCGGACAGCTGTATGCGGCTTTTGCGAAAATTTGACCGCGGACAACCCAATACCCAATAAAGCCGGAGCCGTACCCAAAGCGAAAAAGCCCATTATTAATGCGGCTTGCCAAGGATTAGCGGAAAGCAAAGCCATACCTTGAGCTGTTATCGTAAAGCCGCACGGCAGAAAGAATGTCAAAGCGCCCATGACAAACGGCATTGCTTTTCCTTTAAAATTTTTTTCATTGGCAATATAGCGAGTGGCTGATTTAGGCATTGTTATTTGAAATTTTCTTAAAGCCCCAACGCCCAACATTTGCAAGGCAAGTAAAATCATTACTATTGAAACAATAATCACTAAAAAAGGCGCAAAGCCCAAAGTAAATTGCAGTTTACTGCCGATTATTCCTAAACCGGCTCCCAAAACAGCAAAACCAATAATTCTACCTGCGTTAAACATAAGGTGGGGCTGGAATTTATCTTTGGTTGAATTTTTGTCAGAGTAAAGATTTGCCCACTGCTTGGACAAAGAAAGAACCAACCCGCCGACCAAAGCCGCGCAAGACGAAAGCCCGGCCAAGACGCCAAAAAGAAAAAATGCCGGCAAAGATGATTTAGAGCCAACATTAATAGCGCCAGCGATGCCTAACTTATTTAAAAACCAAAACACCGCGATAATCGCCAACGAAACCCCGGCAATCACGAAAAAATCTTTGTCGCCTTGGTTATTTTGACCGCCCTGTCCGCTTTTCTCAGACAAGGACTTGTCTGAAAATACATAGCCCTCATCTTTAAAAATTTTATTTAGCTCGCCAACATTAAGCCCCTCGCCTTTGAGCTCAAGCAAAACCTCGCCCTTGTCTGCTTTGGCTTCAACCGCCTTTACTTGACCAAGTTCCAATAACTTTTTCTCAATTAAAATTTCGCAACTTGCGCAATGCATTCCTTTAACAAAAAACTTTTGCTCTTTTATTTTATCCATATTTTTAGTATTTATAATACTACAACCTGCCAGCAAAAAACTTTCAAAATAGCTTGATGTAAAAACCAAAAAATTTGTCAAGGGCTGGGGATGTGCTAAAATGGAAAAATGACAAAAATTATTAGAAAATTGAAAAAAAGCGGGTTGACCGGCAAGGGGGGCGCGGGATTTCCTGTGTGGCAAAAATGGCAGGCGGTAAGCCAAGCCAAAGGCGATGTCCCGCCTTCGCTCCTTCGGAGCTTCGGCGAGGCGAAGAAATATATTATTGCCAATGGTTCCGAGGGCGAGCCAATGATTTTCAAAGACAAATATATTTTGGAAAATTATCCAGCAGAAGTTATTGACGCTATTAAAATCGCTTTACGATTTTTGGGTAAAAAAAGCCAAGCGTATATTTATCTTAACTCAGCTTACTACGCGCAATTCAAAGAAAAACTTCTGCTTTTAATCGGCGAACTGCCTATTTTACTTTTTGAAGAAAAAGCCGGATATTTAGGCGGCGAAGAAACAACCTTGCTTAATATTATTGAACAAAAGCCAACCGAGCCCCGCATCAAACCGCCCTTTCCGACAACAGCCGGGCTTTGGGGAAAACCAACCCTCATCCAAAATATAGAGACACTTTACTGGATAAGCAAAATCGCCAAGGGCGAATACAAAGGCAATCGGTTTTACTCAATTGAAGGCGATATAAAAAACAGAGGCGTTTTTGAATTGCCTGAAACCGCGACCATTGAGCAGGTTTTACGCCAGACAAATAATTTCCCTGATTTTGATTTTTTTATCCAAGCTGGCGGCGGAGCGGCTGGAGAAATCCTTTTACCAAACGAGCTTAACAAACCATTAAAGGGAGCGGGCGCGATTTTAGTTTATAACGCCACCACAACTGATATTTTATCTTTAATGCGTGGCTGGGCTGAATTTTTCAACAACTCAAATTGCGACAAATGCCTGCCCTGCCGCGAAGGCGTTTACCGCATATTAGAAATAGTCA
>CAYVXQ010000086.1:0-3715 GCA_964454625.1 uncultured Candidatus Saccharibacteria bacterium | reverse complement strand
TGCCGCTTTGCCCTTATACCAAAAAACCACACTAAAAACCGACTGGCTTCGCCTCAGACAGCAGTCAAGGGTGCCGCTTCGTCGAGTCTTGTAGTGTGGGAGTCAAAATTTCTATTTGGGTTTGGCCATTTTTCTCATTTCCAGATATTCCTGCTTTTTGACTTCTCTACGCAAAGCTGAACGTTTAACTAAAGGTCGGCTCTTAGGCCGCCTCTTAAACTGCCTGTGTCTGGCTTCTAATAAAATGCCGCTTTTTCTCATCTTTTGGACAAAACGTCTAATAATACCTTGCGATGACTCTCTTCCTTGTTTTTGAACTTTTAATGGCATAGCTTTTACTTCGTAAAAAAAATCCTAAATCCTAAATAATAAAGCACAAATTACAAAACATAAATTACAAACAAAGCACAATCTCCAAAGCACAAAGCACAAACGGATTTAATTAGTTTGTGTTTTGAAAGTTGTGTTTTGTTTGTGTTTTGTGCTCTGTGATTTGTGTTTTTCTAACAAGTAATCCGTGCTTCGGATTTGCGGATTATATTTTCAATTCCGAACCGCCGCCGGCTAAAAAATGCAAATGTAAATGAGGCACGGTTTGTCCGGCTCCCTCGCCTACATTAAAGACCAGCTTATAGTCATTGATTTTTCGCTCAGCCGCAATTTTCTTAACTATCTTAATCAATTCCTTGACTGTTTCTTCGGAATTTTCTGACGCAATTGATTCTAAATGATTTTTCGGAATAATCAAGTAGTGTAAAGGCGCTCGGGGCTGAATATCCTTGATGACTAAAAAATTTTCATCCGTAAAAACAATCTCTGCCGGTAATTCCTTTCTAACAATTTTACAAAAAATACAATCCATAGAATTAAAGCACGAAATTCTAAATCCTAAATAATAAAGCACAAATTACAAAACATAAATTACAAACAAAGCACAATCTCCAAAGCACAAAGCACAAACGGATTTAATTAGTTTGTGTTTTGAAAGTTGTGTTTTGTTTGTGTTTTGTGCTCTGTGATTTGTGTTTTTCTAACAAGTAATCCGTGCTTCGGATTTGCGGATTTAATTGAAAGGGGCTGACCCTGTTCAAACTTGTGCATAGAATATCCCATCAATTAGGTTAATTTATTTTTTAGTTCTTTTATGACCTTGCTCAAAGGCACATTTTTCTGTTCGCCGCTTTTCATTTCCCGCAAAATAATCTCGTTATCCAATGCCTCTTTCTGGCCTAAAATCAAGACATATTTGGCTTGCATTTTATCAGCCAGCCGCATTTGCGAAGTTAAAGAGTCCCTGTGCAGACCCTCGCCCACCTTTATTTTAGCCAGGCGCAAATCCTCCAATAACTTCAAAGATTTCCTTTTTGCCAAATCGCCTATTTGAGCCAAAAAAACAGCCGCGGCCCCTTCATCGCCCTCGGGATTCTTGGGTAAAGACCACTCACCTGTCTTCAATAAGTTTACGAGCCGCTCTACTCCCCCAGCCGCTCCACAAGCCGGCGTATCTTTACCGCCCAAAAGTTTTATTAAACCATCATAGCGGCCTCCGCCCACCAACGAACCCTGTGAGGCGCCATTCTCAGTGTCTTCTCTAATCTCAAAAACCGTTTTGCTGTAATAATCCAAACCACGCACTAAATAAGGACTAAGGTTATAAGGCAAATTCAGCTCGTCGGAATACTCTAAGAGCCGTTTAAAATGGTCGTGACATTCCTTGCATAAATGGTCAATCATCTGAGGAGCTGATTTTTTAATGCGCTCGCACTTTTCCTCTTTGCAATCCAAAACCCGCAAGGAATTTTTTTTAAGCCGTCGCTTGCAATCGCCGCACAAAGAATTTTGTTTGTTCCTTAAATAATTACTCAATATCTTCTTAAAATACGGCCGACATTGCGAGCAACCGATAGAATTCAAATCCACCACTAAATTATGAAAACCCAAACCCTTTAAGATATTATAACAAATCTGAATCGTTAAAGCATCAACCATTGGGTCTTGAACGCCTAAAAATTCAAAGCCAAATTGATGAAACTGCCTCAAGCGGCCGGCCTGCGGCCGCTCGTGCCGAAAACAAGGGCCGAAATACCACAACTTTACCGGTTTTGGCCAAGCCGTTAAACCGTGCTGCAAATAAGCTCGCGCAATTCCCGGAGTCCATTCTGGCCGTAAAGTAAGGCAATCTCCGCCAGTAGTGCGAAAACTATACATTTCTTTTTCCACAATGTCAGTGGACGGGCCAGTGCCTTTTTCAAATAACTCAGTTTGCTCCAAAATAGGCGTTTGAATTCTTTGAAAACCGTAAAAATCAGCTATGTTCCGACAAATTTTTTCTACCTTGGCAAAACACTCTAAAGCCGGCTCAAAAAGGTCGTGCATACCAGTAGGTGATTGATATTTTAACATATCATATATTAGACCTGTTGCTTAATAATCTCTAAAAAGGGCCGGGAGCCAATGCCGGCAAGGGTAAATCGCATTTTTTTAGAAAAATTCTAAAAAAATGCGATTTACTCAATCACAGTAAGGTCTGACGGCATTTTATAGTTTTATTAAGCAACAGGTCTATTATTTTAATTTTAATTTAACTGACCATAAGGCGCCTTGAAAAAATATTCATCTAAATCAAGCGGCGGCCAAGCCCGAATAACCACCCGGCCGATGATGTATTCTCCCAGCAAAACGCCCCATTTCCGCGAATCAAACGAATGCGAACGATTGTCGCCCATCACGAAATATTCATCTGCTTTCAATGATACCTTTATATTATCCGTTAAAGGCAAACTATCGCTGACGTATGTCTCTTCAAGCGCTGCGGCTTGGCCATTAGAGTCAATAATGTCTACTTGGCCGTTTTCTATTTCCACGGTTTCGCCCGGCAAACCAATGAGACGTTTAATAAATCTCTGCGAAGGGTCAAAAGGATAACGAAAAACCACCACTTCGCCCCGCGAGGGCTCGCGTAAACGGTACGACAATTCGTCAATAATCAAATAATCGCCATCGTGAAAACTCGGCTCCATAGAAGCGCCCTTAACTAAAAACGGCTGAAAAACAAAATAGCGAATCGGAATTACCACAATAGCCGCAATGACCGCCACCTGCAAAAGCTCTAAAATTAAAAACAAAAATGCCTTGATTGACATAAAGATTTAGTTTAGCATAACATATTTTAGCAGATACTCCCAATAATCGCAAGAAAGTGCTACAATCTATGATGTAAGAATGAAATTATGAAATTACCAGTCAACGAAAAACGGGATATTATAAAATACTTGGAGGCGGGCAAGCCCTTGCCAGAAAAGTATCGTTTTTTGCTTTTTGACGATGACCGCGAGGTTGAGCTTGTTTGGAATGGAAAAACCAACGAAGTAACCAACACGGTTTTACCTTTTCAAACCATTGAGCATATTGACGAGCCCAGAAGCGAAGGCAGGAAAACCGCTCAATTTGACCTTTTTGACATTTCGGGCAGGCAGATAAAGGGTTGGACTAATAAATTGATTTGGGGCGATAATAAGCTTATTTTATCATCGCTTAAAAATGGCCCGATGAGAAAAGAAATTGAAGCGCAAGGGGGCTTGAAGCTTATTTACATTGACCCGCCCTTTGATGTGGGAGCTGATTTTTCAATGAATATTGAAATCGGCGAGGAAAGTTTTACCAAAAAACCATCGGTGATTGAAGAAATCGCCTATCGCGATACTTGGGGCAAAGG
>CAYVXQ010000085.1:0-3951 GCA_964454625.1 uncultured Candidatus Saccharibacteria bacterium | reverse complement strand
TTGCCGGCTTGCCAAAAGTCAAAAAACTGTCGCGCGCTGGCCTGCCGCCCAAGACGGCTAATTGGTTGTTTTGTTTTTGCATATTTAAAATTTATTCGCCGTAATCGCCTCCCCGGCCAGTGTTGCCTTGCTTTAAAAGGGTTATTGCCACCCTAAAATCGTCTCTCAGGGCTTTAAAATGCTTTATATCAAAAATAAACCTGCGAAAAATAAATTTCGGATTAAAATAAAACTTTTTATATGTTAAAAGCCGCAGTTTTTCCATAAATTCCTTGGAAATTCCATCGGGAATATACAATGGCTGGTTAAGCGCTTCTCCCAGAGCGTATTTATTCCAATAATCATCTGATAATTTTTTTTCTTTAATAGCAATATCATAAAGGTCAGAGCCGGGCATTATAACCGTAAAATGAATGCCGATGATGTCTACGGGCAATGTCAGACAAATCTTGTGGGTTGCTAAAAGGTCTTCCTTTGTTTCAGAAGGAAAGCCCATCATAATAAACGCATTGCTGTGAATGCGCAACTTTTTGCAAAGGTTATACGCCCCTTCAAGCTGGGCTTGCGAAAAATTCTTATGAATAACTTCTTTTCTTATGCGCTCGCTACCCGACTCAACGCCAAATTGCAATTCAACCAACCCGGCTTTTTTCATTATGCGCACGAGCTCTTCATCAACTAACTCTACTCTTGTTTCACAGCAAAACTTAAATTTGATTTTCCGCCTGATAATCTCGTGGCAAAGGTCAATAATTCTTTGCCTATTTGTTGTAAAGGTATCATCGGTAAAAAGTATAAATTTTGAGCCAAGCGTATTAACGCAATAATCAATTTCTTTGATGACATTTTCAACCGACCTTGCCCGATAAGACCTTCTTTTTTCTATAGGACTGCTGCAATAGACGCAATTGAAAGGACAGCCCCGGCCGGAATGTATAGTGGAAAATTTTTCATAAACCCCTAACAATCTGTACTTACCTTTTAATAAATGACGAGCTTGAAACGGCGACGAGTCAAGGTCGGAGTTTGGCTCGCCAAAGTATATTTTTTGGACAAACTTTTTATCCACATAAAGTTCATCATCCGGTATCTTTGTTTCTAAGTCTATTAGTATTTTAGGAAACGAAATCTCGCCCTCTCCGACAAAAATAAAATCAAAATAAGGAATTTCTTTTAATTTTTCATAATAAGCAGAAGGGTGCGGCCCGCCAATGCCAAGCAGGGCTTCAGGAAACTTCTCTTGAATTATTTTTGCCAATGAAACAGCCCCCCTAATTTGAGGAGAAGTTGATGTAATGCCTATGCAAAATGGCTTGAATAATTTTATTTCATTGATTAAAGAATCAATGTTTGGATAATCTTCCGCTAATAAATCTATAATTTTTACAGGAAAACCCTCTTTTTCTAAACATGCAGCCAATAACAAAATGCCCCCGGGCGGATATGTAAAGCCGGCTCTGAAATTTTTACCAATAAGCTCTATTTCGTTAAGCGGATTGATTAATAGAACAGGCCTTCGTTTATTTCTCATCATAACTTATTCAATTTTCTTTCCATAAAATTTGACGCTTTCAATAAAGCGCCAAACTCGCCCGCGTCTATCCAAAAACCTTTTAAGACATCGTGGGTGGCTGAACGCTCTTTGATGTAAAAATTGTTGACATCAGTAATTTCAAGCTCGCCTCTTTGCGAAGGCTTTAATGTTTTAATAATTTTAAAAACATTGTTGTCATACATATAAAGCCCGACCACGGCCAGGTCAGATTTGGGATTTTGCGGCTTTTCTTCAATATCTATAATCTTTCCATTTTCCACCTGAGCAATGCCAAATCTTTTTGGGTCAGGCACTAGCTTTAAAAACAATTTGGCCCCGCTTGCCTGCTCCTGGAAATTCTTAATGTAAGGAGTAATGTCATCTTCAATAATATTATCTCCCAAAATAACCACAATCTTGCCGTTATCAGCGAAATCTTCAGCCAAGCCAAGGGCTTGCGCAATGCCGCCTGGTTCTTCCTGCACCGCGTAGGATAAGCGAACGCCAAAAGCGCTTCCATAGCCCAAAAGTTCTAAAAAATGCCCGGCATGCCCCTTGCCCGAAACAATCATTGTCTCTTTAATACCAGCGTTGCGCAGGGTCAACAAAGGATAATAAATCATTGGCTTGTCATAAATCGGCAAGAGATGTTTATTGGTTACTTTAGTGCAGGGCAATAAACGAGTGCCCAAACCCCCGGCAAGAATAATTCCCTTCATAAATTTTTATATTGTTTTTTATAATAATTCTTGTATTCGCCTGTCTTGATATCGCGCCACCATTTTTTATTCTTTATATACCAATCAATGGTTAACTTGACAGCTGGCATAAATTTATACTTTGCCTGCCAGCCCAAACTTTTGATTTTTGCGGCATCCAGGGCATAACGGAAATCATGGCCAGGTCTATCGGACACATATTCAATCATTGTATCGTCTTTTTTCAAAAAATTCAAAATAATCTTGGTTAACTCTATGTTTGTTTTTTCTTGATTGGCGCTGATATTATAAACTTCGCCGGGCGCGCCCCGCGAAATGACCGCATCAATAGCTGAACAATTATCAATAACATAAATCCAATCCCTGACATTCTTGCCCTCGCCATAAAGAGGTATTTTCTTGTTTTCTAAAAGATTAGTAATAAATAAAGGAATAACCTTTTCTGGAAATTGAAAAGGCCCGAAATTATTACAACTCCTCACTACAACGACCGGCAAACCAAATGTTTTATAATAAGCGCGGGCGAGCAAGTCAGCGGCCGCCTTAGAGGCGGCATAAGGGCTGTTGGGGCTAAAAGGATCGCGTTCTCTAAAGCGTCCCCTGGCAATAGTGCCATAAACCTCGTCGGTTGAAATCTGAATGAACTTTTTTATTTTAACTTTTAGAGCCGCTCCTAAAAGCGTCTGGGTGCCGATGATATTTGTTTTTGTAAAAACTTCTGGCTCAAAAATAGAGCGGTCAACATGGGTGGCGGCGGCAAAGTTAACAACAATATCGGGCTTTTCTTGCTGAAAAATTTCCGCCACTAATTTTTTGTCAGCAATATCGCCCTTTATAAAATGATAACGCGGGTCTCTCTCAACGGATTTTAAATTATCTAAGTTACCGCAATAAGTAAGTTTGTCTAAATTAACAACACGCAAATCATTATGCTTCTTTAAAAGAAAATGAATAAAATTAGAACCAATAAATCCGGCTCCGCCGGTAATCAGCGCTTTTTTCATAACCTAATTTGCGAATTTTGTCTTTATTAAAAAGACAAACCCGACCAATATCCTTAAAAAATACATTTCTACCGTTAAGACAGGATGCCTCAATAATTTTTTCCACTTCCCCTGCTCAATAAAAACCCCGATGAAGCGGTAATAAAAACCAAACTACTTTTTAGTATCCCGGTCATTCTTGTCCCATTTGGCGATATACCGCCTAAAACTTTTCGCGTAATACGCTTTCTTGGCAAGATATTTTTTAAGATTAAAGTTCGCCTCATTATGATAAATCGCGGATTTTATAATGTCTCCCCTGCCACCAGCCCTGATTTTTTTGTCAAAATCCCAATCCTCAGGCCCCGACATTGTTTCATCAAACCCGTTGACTGCTAAAAAATCTTTTAAAAAAACGAAACGAACACAATCAACGGCAGTGGCGTTATAAAAACTTCTTTCAAACCCGCGCGCTTTTGCCCAAAGACCGTTCCCTGTGACAATTTCGGGAATATATAAACCAACAAGCTGGCAATTTTCAAATTTTTTAACACATTCTCTAATCACATTATCACCCAAAGCCATGTCCGCGTCTAAATAAAGATAGTACCTGCCTTGAGCTTGTTGCGCTCCAAAATTCCTTTGAGCGCTTCTTTCCGGCCCCCTGTTAAAAACCTTGGCGGTGTATTGTTCGGCTATTTCTTTGGTGCGGTCA
>CAYVXQ010000084.1:0-3998 GCA_964454625.1 uncultured Candidatus Saccharibacteria bacterium | reverse complement strand
GATATTTTTATTGCAAAAACGGGTTGGGCATAGAAAAGGTGATTTTTGGGATGTGGTTGTTGATAAATCTCTCGTCAATACCATATTTTTTAGCGTAAATCGTGCCCACAGCGCAAAACATTGCTTTTGTATAATCAAAGCCAATCTTTTCGGAAACATCTTTTACAACTTGCTCGCTTTCGCCTTCAACCTCGCAAAATGGCTCTAAAAACGGCCATTCGTCAATACAAATTTCGGTTTCGCCTATTTTCCAAATCTCCCTTTTGCTTTCTTGGTATGCTTTCACAGAACAACCCAGCGCTTTTAAAAATTCAACGCCATTATCAAAATTATCAATCTTTAAATAAATTTCTTTTTGTTCGTCTATTTTTACGGCTCCGCCACGTTCAACAATTTTAAAACTCATGGTAATTTTATCGCCTTCATCTCGCACTCTTGCCCAAGCGCCTTTTTTGTCATAACCCTCAGGCAGGCGAAAAGTGTAACGTTTCATTAAAATCTCGGGCTTAACCAAAACCGCGCCAACCTCTTTGAGTTTTTTCCTAACTTCGTCTTTATCAATATTTATAAAAGTCGCCTCGTACTCTATTTGCATAATATGAGATGGTTGCAAAATTATTCCTGCTGCAATTTTAGCTTTTCAGCTGCGGCTTTGTCAGGCATCGCAAAATGTCTTTCACCGTAGCTCTGCTACGGCTTCAAGACATTTTGCTTGCCTTCCTCGCCTCGCTTGAAAATCTAAAATTTCGCAACGAAATGATTTTGCAACCATCTCAATTTATTGAAAATTATTTTAAGGGCGATATTTCTCTTAATCTCTCAATAACTTCAGGCAGTGTTCCTAAAACATAATCAATCTCATCTTCTGTTGTATATCTTCCCAAGGTAAATCTAATAGAACCATGGGCTTGTTGATGCGACAACCCCAAAGCCATTAAAACATGGCTTGGCTCCAAACTGCCCGAAGCGCAAGCCGAACCAGTTGAAACAGCAATGCCTTTTTGGTCCAAAGCCATCAGAATACTTTCGCCCTCCACCCCCTTAAAACTTATATTGGCATTATTAGGCAAGCGGTTTTCGCGCGAGCCGTTCAGATATGTGCCCGAAATTTTTGTTAAAATCCCGTCTAATAATTTATCCCTCAACTTTTTTATTTTTTCATTACTCTTGATTCTTGATTCTTGATTCTTGATTCTGTTTATTGCCTCGCCAAACCCTACAATCCCGGCCACGTTCTCTGTCCCCGGCCTCAAGCTCTGTTCTTGATGACCGCCAAACATTATTGGCTCAATAACAATGCCTTTCTTAACATATAAAACGCCAACACCTTTTGGACCATAAACCTTATGGCCCGATAAAGTGAGTAAATCAACGTCTAATTTTTTAACATCGCAATCCAAATAATTCGCCGCCTGCACGGCGTCGGTGTGAAAAAGAATCAAAAATTTAGAATTATGAATTAAGGAATTCTTTTTTTTAATCAATTGGCTAATTTTAGCTATTGGTTGAATTGTGCCTATTTCATTGTTGGCATACATTATAGAAACCAAAACAGTATTGGGTTTGATGGCTTTTTCAACATCACTTGCTTTAACAATTCCTTCCCGACCAACTGGTAAATAAGTTGTCTCAATTTCGCCCAATTCTTCTAAAAACCTCGCTGGCCCTAAAACCGCCGGGTGTTCAATGGCTGAAGTAATAATATGTGGTTTGACAACGGCTTTTCTTTGGGCCGCCTTAATCACACCGAAAATCGCTAAATTATCGGCCTCGGTAGCTGAACCAGTAAAAAAAACCTCCGTTGAGGAACAATTTAAAAACTCGGCTAATTGTTGACGCGCCATCTCTATTGCCTCTCTTGCCCTTTGCCCCCATTGGTGCAAAGATGAAGCATTACCAAAGTTCTTTCCGCAATAAGGCAACATTGCTCTGGTAACTTCTTTGGCTTGAGATGTAGTGGCGGCATAATCAAGGTAAACTTTTTTCATAATTCAAACTATTTAGGGACTTACGGGTTGGGGCAGTTAGGCAGGGGTCAGACCCCTCTTAAAGCTTCTGCATGCAGTTTTGGGAGGGGTCTGACCCCTGCCGTTAAGAAAGCTTTGCCCAAACCCGTAAGTCCTACTATTTTTTGAATTCTACGATGGCCTCTCGCAAGACAATAATTGAAACCGCCAAAATAATAACCACGCCCACTAAAATTCCTGAAAAAGAAAACATAAATTTTCGTATTAGGATTTATTTTTTCTCAAGGTTAAATAAAAACCGACAATTATCAAGGCAGTTGGCCAAAAAATGTTCCAACGAAACCAAGAAACATCAAACAAACTGTTGAACAAAGAAACCGCCCCCACGATAACAATAGCCAAACCAACAACCCTTTTTTTGTCTTTAAACCAACTTTCACCACTGTCTTTGAGTTTTTGCTCAGCCAATTTTTCGGACTTTTCCGAAACATCTTTATTTGGAATATCATCGGCTGTTTTCTTTGCCTCCGAGCTTTTGGTCCACTCTTTAATTTTGCCCGCCAACTTTTCTTCGCTTTTTTTCAAACCCGAAGACAAAGAGGCGATTTTAGCCACCACATCACTGCCTTGCTCATTAGGCACAATAAATAAAAAGACAATATAGATTACAATGCCTAAACCATGCACCAAAGCCAAAGCCACAAAAATAATCCTGATTAAAACTGAATCAACATTAAAATACTCGGCCAGACCACCAGCAACCCCAGCGATAATACGGTCGGTTTTGGAACGATAAAGTTTTTTGATTGGTTGCTCCATATTTTATATCTTTAGGACTTACGGGTTTGCTCTATCATTGTCATTCTGAGGGCTTTGCCCGAAGAATCTCGGGCATGGAATAAAGTTCTGGGCAAGGGATTCTTCGCCTGCTGGCTCAGAATGACAGTAAACCCGTAAGTCCAAATCTTGATATTTTATATTAATTATCTTGAACTAACCCCTAAAAGTTCAACTTCAAAAATTAAAGTGGCGTTAGGGGGTATAGGGCCGCCGGGCGTGCCCTGCGCACCATAACCAATATTGGCGGGAATAATCAATTTACGGACTTCGCCAACCTTCATTCCCAAAACACCAAGCTCCCAACCCTTAATCACCTGGCCCTGTCCTAAAACAAAATTAAAGGGCTTGTCTATGTCGCGGCTGGAATCAAACTTTGTGCCGTTTTCCAAGGTGCCGACATAATGCACTAAAACCTCATCATTATTTTTTGCTTCTTGACCCTGGCCAGGTTTAAGAATTTCGTATTTTAAACCCTCAGGACCTTCAATGGGACTACTGGCTTGATTGCCATTGGTAGTTGTAGTTGTGGTTGTAGTTGTAGCCACCGACGATGTTTCTTCGGGCTGGTTTTTAGGAATAGTCAGCCAATAATAAACCCCGCCGACAATGGCTAAAAGAACAAAGAAAATAATAAAATTTAGAAGATATTGTGGCATATTTTTTATGTTATTTTAACCCTTATAGCAAAATTAAGCAAGACCTTTAAAACGCCTTTTTCATAAAACAGCTGCAACAAAAAAACAGCCATTTATGCTGTTTTCAACGAACTCTCCACTTCTGAATCTACGATTTTGCAATCCTGAACTCGGAAATGGAAGCAGCATCAATGCAAGCACTGACGCTGCTCTTGGGAATTAAAACGTTCCTATTGCGTTTAAGACCGTTTTAACTCCTATTGCAATGGCCGCTGCAAGGGCCGCACAAAATGTTAAAAAGCAAATTACTAACATTTTCCCTCCTTCCTCTGCCCGCCATTGCTGGTTCGGGACTTACGAAGAAATCGTCTTGCGACGATTAAACTACTTATTAAATTTAACAAGCAATTTAATCGCCGCAAAAGCAAACCGGGAAAAAGATGGAAACAAGGGACTGGTTGGCAAAAAACTAACGGCTGGGCGCATTTTTGAATTCAATCAGATTATTTAACAAAGCCCTAAACCATATATCTTAATTTTTCGCCAAAAAGGTAAA
>CAYVXQ010000083.1:0-4100 GCA_964454625.1 uncultured Candidatus Saccharibacteria bacterium | reverse complement strand
GACAATACGCCCCCAATTATCATATTTTGGAAACTATCGCCAAATGGGATAATCCACAGATAAAAGGTATTACAGGGATGAGGCCATATGAAAACCAAAAGTCCGAATTTTGTAATCCCAAAACTGGCATAAAGGCACTGGGCGAAATCATAAAGAAAAATAATTTTAAGCACTTGCTTTTAAGTTATAACGACGACGGCATAATGCCGGAAAGCGAGATTCTAAAATTATTTAATAATGCGGGCAAAAGTGAAATTACAGAACAAAGTTATCAGCGATACAAAAGTAATAGTAATGGCGACCAAAAAAACGGCGTAAAAGAAAAAATTTATTATCTAAAAAGCGTTAATCCGCAAAACAAACTGAACGATTTAAGCGGCTCGGAATGGATATTTTTTCTCAATTCCGTTGAAGTTACGCATTATTCAACGAAAGGAGCTGATGGCTTCGCTCATCATTTACGAGGCAAGCACCCATCGCCAAAACCGCCGCAACTGATGAAAAAATTTGTTGATTTTTTCACGAAAGAGGGCCAAGTCGTTTTTGATCCATTTATGGGGGTTGGCGGAACGCTTATCGCTTGTTCGTTATCCAACAGAAAAGGTGTCGGCGTTGATTTATCAAAAAATTATATTGATTTGTATAAAAAAGTTTGTAAAGAACTTGGCGTTGCGGAACAAACCGCAATTGTTGGCAATTCTCTGGAATTAGATAAACTTTTGCCAAAAAATACAAAGTTTGATTTTATTCTTACTGATCCGCCGTATGGCGAAATGTTAAGCAAAAAAAGAACGGGGCAGAAAAAAAAGAAAACTGGCGTTGCTGTTGCCACACCATTTACTAATCACGAAACTGATTTAGGAAATATGGAAAGGAAAAATTTTCTTGAATCACTAAAAAATGTAATCGCACAATCCGCAGAATATCTAAAGCCAAAGGGATATATCGCGGTTTTTGTAAAAGATTTACAGCCGAATGGAAACGGGCATAATATGTTGCATTGCTATATCACAAGCAAGTTGCTTGAAATACCCGATATTTCCTTCAAGGGTTATAAAATTTGGTATGACGCAACGCAAAAACTTTATCCATTCGGATACCCGCACGCCTTCGTTGCTAACCAGTTTCATCAATTTATTATGATATTTCGTAAAGAAAAATAACCTATGAAAAATAACAATCTTTGGATTTTAACAGAGGAAAGACCGAAGCGAGAAGTTATCGCAAATATTTTGATGATGTTTGCAAAAGATAATAAATTCGCTTGTTTTATTGATACAATCCGGATTTTACCGATTTTAGAAAAAGGAAAATTTACATTTTTATACGAAGTGGTCGGTTTTCGTTGCAACAAAATTGAAAGAGTATTTATAAAATCCGTTAGCGGATTTTCTAGCTTCGTTGATTTTCTAATTTTTTATCAAGGAAAACAACCGACACAAAAAGATATTCCACTTTATGCGATAGAAGAAACAAAAACAGATGACAAAGAAAGTCGGAATACTGGCGTATATCAACGAGCCTCAAAGTTTGTTTTTATTGAAAATTATTATCCCGAAATCAAAAAAGTAATGCTCTACAATTTGAAAATAGAGCAAAAAGAAGAACCAACAGCTACTTATATTTTTGGCACAAAACTACTGCTTACGCTCGGCGTAGAAATACAAGGTAAAAAATTGGACGAAAAAATTTTTAAGCCGTTTAATTCCGTTGATGAAATCGTTGCTTTCAAAAAGAAAATACGTCGCGCGCCCAAAGGTAATGTTCCTATTTTGATTAAGAAAAATGGCGATAAAATTATAATTTCTGGCAGATTGTTTAAATCCGGCAAAGTTGCCCATGATCCGAATATCGGAGCATTGAGCTTAATAAGTGCGGCAATCCGAAAACTGGGCTGGGCAGGCGAAATTATCATCACAAAACACGGCTTAAAGCAAAAACATTTACAAGTGGACAATAAATTTATAAAAATTGCTAATTATCTAAAATTACAAATTCAAAAGTTAGTTTTGCCCACAAGCAAAGAACAAAATATTTATTGGAAATACGAAACAGAAGGCGAAAAACTTGGCACAATTTTTATACATTTGGTCGTTGAAAATTTTACAAAGGGATTTTCTATTTTTGAAAATCATGCCGGTTGCGAAAAAGGTTATTTTATAACAAGCGACGGCAAGCATATCCCGCTTGAAAAGTATTCGGACAGAAAAGCGTATAAAGCTGGCAACAAAAACAAAATTATCAGTATTCCCGATTTAATTTTGATTGATTTCGGCAGAAGCGAGGTTATCAATATTGAGGGCAAAAAATATCAATTCCGCCAAAACGGAATTAACGAATTAAAAGGTTTCGGCGACATAGAAGAAACTTACATCAAAAAATATTATCCAAAATATAAAATTATTCGCACGGTGGTTTTATATGGCGGGACAGAAAATAAAGTCGTTGAAATTGAAGTCGGATTTTTACTCAACGAAAACGGTGATTTGGTGTTAGGCATAAAAGCACCGAAGTTATTTAGAGAAGCGATTAAAAATTTACTTGATTTTTGGAGTTAAAATCTATCTATTGAAATAATTATGAAAGACATCAACACAATCTTAACAGAATTGCTTGAAGAAAGTGGAGCAACAGTGATAATTACAAATCCTGAAGATCTTTTGGGATTACAAAAAGACGGCCTAAAACTAGACCCTGTAGTTTCGATTACTCCCCAAGAGCATGTTGAAAAGCTATTTGAAGCCAAAAAGAAACTGGCCTTAGATATACTCAACAAAATTCCAACGCTTCCTAATGTCCCTATACCCACCATCGGGCTTTTGTGGAAAGAAATCGTCGGATGTGTATTATTTGGAAATAACGGTGCTGCAATTTCGCTGAGTGCCGTACTTGTTGAATACGCCCTAAAAGAGGCGATTATTAAAAATAAACATAGTAATGGATACAATGCTGAGGAGTGGAACCGGATTGAAAAAATAGAATTCGGCACAGCAATTGAGGAAGCGAAAGAATTAAACATTCTTTCAGACGATAACACCGTAAGAAAATTTCAAGATTTTAAAAACCAGATTCGCAATCCCTATCTCCATTACAATATTAAAAAGATTACTAAGGGTGTTCGTGCAAACAAAGTAAAAAAATTGGATATAAAGACTCAAAAAGTAGAAGAAGTCCAACTCGATACTGAAAATAATCCAATCCTCTGGCCATATGCAAAAAAGTTTGTTGATAAAAATGGGTTAGAAGAAGTTCTCAATTTTGCTTGTTATGCTGTTGGTTTGCTACTAAACAAAAACTATGAAAAACAACGCACACCAAATTGAACCGTTTGAGAGACGACTATCTCGCTTTCAAAATGGCTCGCCTATTGAATCCATTGAAACGTTATTAAATTCAATTGCGAATTTTTTCAACAATGAAATTATTATTACCCCTGAAAGATTCCAAACATCGCTGTTATTTTTAGGTATTCATGCGGTAGCATTGACAATTTCAGAAATATTTTGGGATTTAAAAGGAGAATCCGGATATAAAAAATTTCTTGAAACATTTGTTGACGGAGACACAGATGATACAAAGTTTTCTTTTGTTGCTAAAAAAATTCATAATTGGCGGAATATTTTAGCTCATCAATGGCTAGGTTCATCAGGATACAATATTCAATATAATTACGAAATGAATTTGGGGTTTGAAATTAAAGACAACCTATTAGCTATTAACCCAAAAATTTACTGTGATTGTTATATCAAATCTTTTTCTGCAGGTGGTAAGATTTGGGAATACGAAAAATTATTGACCAGTTCGGAATTAGATAACGCCAAACAGAGGATTATTGATAAATTTGTGAAGAAATAGGGGGTTGTGTAGGTAATCCAAAAACCTTTATCGAAAGCGACAATTCTGGTAATATCTAACTATACTCAACCGCCACCAAATTGAGGTCCCGCCGTCCGCTCGCAAAAAATTCTGGCCGTCCAATCGGGCGGGCGAAAAGGCCCTCCTTCGTTAAAACTACGGACGGGTAAAAAGGGGGTTGGGGGGGGAAGAATTTTCGCCCGCCTGTTCTGCGCCGAAGGCGCAGTGGGGTGGGAAGCGTTTCC
>CAYVXQ010000082.1:0-4120 GCA_964454625.1 uncultured Candidatus Saccharibacteria bacterium | reverse complement strand
AAGCGATCAGACCGATAATTTTATCTTTAACGTTTAGGGGCGCCAAAATTTCCACGCCGAGTTTTTTCAGCAAAGCCACAGTCTGGTTATCATCAAATCGGCTTAAGCGCCTGATATCTTCGGTAATCACCGGTTTATTCTGCCTAATAAACATTTCATTCAGTTCTTTATCTTCAGGGAAAATTTTTTGTGAGCCGATATTAAAGCCGCTATTGTTCTGCACCGCAAAATTGCCGGCTTTTTCATTATAAATTAAGAGGCCGATGGCTTTGGCATGAAACGCGCCGGTCAAAGTCTGGGAAATAAATTCATAAATTTTTTCAGTTTCCAAAGTGGTCCTTAATTTATCCGAAAGCGAGGCGATAACTTCCGCGCTGTCGTAAAGCGAAGAGAAAAAATATTTATTAGCTAAGCGGTAAAAGTAATCTCTAACCGAAGAAAAAATATACAAGGCGCCAATTAAAATTAACGGGTCGGCCCAAACGGAATAACCATAAAACCAACTGTCAAAAACATATTTCATGGCCGTGGCCAAAACCAACACCACGGACAGCGAAGCTAAAAAAACCGAATAGCGGCGCATTACCAGTTTTATATCCATTAAACGGTGAACTATAATGGCATAGGTGATAATTGCCGGATATAGCAGAACCGCAAAATTAAAATAGGGATAAAGATTAATGCCAAAACATGGCAAAAAGCAAGAGCCACCGCCAAAAAAAGCAATCACCATGCCAATAAAGCAATATTTTATTTGAGCACGCTTAAGACCAAATGAATTTCTATATGACTTTAATAATTGGTAGTGGCTGTAAAAACCCGAAAAATACCAAAAAAGAACATAAAAAACAAATAAAGGCGTAGGAGGAAAAACCCAATACAGAGAATTAAAAAGATATGAAATATTGTCTATACCGTAAAACAAGTTGGCAAAGGGAGTCCACTCTAGTATTGAGAAAAAAAGACCATAAAAATAGAATAAATAGAGCATCTTCCTGCCTTTAATACCAAGAAACAAATAGACAAAATGATAAAAAAGAACCGGAATAAAATTTATACCTACATAAGTTACGCGCCACCAAAAAAGCCCTGCATCGGCAGTATCGGCCAAAGCAACCATATAGCTGCCAAAACCCCAAACAGTCATTGAAATACAAAAAATCACCCAAATTTCATTTACTTTATTCTTCTGACTTTTATACAATATAAAAATTCCCAGCAGTAAGCTGGTAAAACCAGTTAATAAGCTTGATAAAGCAAAGCTGTTCATAATAGCTTTATTTTATCATTTTTTGATTTGTTTTACAAAATTAAAAAAGGCTAGAACTGTTTTCTACAGCCTAGCCTTGGTTTCAAAATGATCGAATCCCTTCATATTCTCTTGGCTAGCCATTTGCCAAGAGCCACAATTGTCAGAATGGGCGGCAAGCCTGGAGTTACCGGAAAAACGCTGGCATCGCAGACGTAGAGACCTTTGCACCCCTTGACCTTGAGGTCGCCGTCAACTACTTCACTGACAGCCGCTGTTCCTCCGGGATGGGCACCCCTCGGATGTTTGGTTACGACGATATCGCGAGCGCCTGCTTCCTTGAGAATTCTTTTGGCCAAATTAGCACCTGCTTCAAGGCGTTCTTTGTCCTGTTGCGTAAGCCTCTTTCTGACCAAGCCGTTTTTGTAAACCCGGCCTAATCTTTCGTCCGTGATTTTGCACATTATCCCTAGTATCCTTTTTTGAGGAAAACCATGGGACATATACCACTGGGGCAGGAATAACGCCATTTGCGACCAATGGTCCAGGTAGGGCGAGAGCACAAAACCCTTTTTGTGATATTCCACATCTACTGCGGCCATGCTCGCCCCTTTTACCTGTGTTGTATAATCCACGACTCCGTAGGTTGCATTAAACGGGTCAATAAATAAACCATTGCCCGCTCCAATGCCAGATTTTTGCAAAATCACCGGCGTATTCAGTCCGCCCGCGGCCACTACAACCAAATTGCCCTTAATGAAACCCTTGCTGGTTTCAACTCCGAGAACATCTCCGCTTTGAGTGAGTCGAACTTTTTTTACCTTGGTGCTTACTATAAGGGTGGCGCCGGCTGATTGAGCTTCTTTCAGATACGCTCGGGCGTCCCACTTGGCGCCGTAGGCACAACCTAAGACACAATCACCGCAAGAGCTGCAAGCCTTCGTGTATGAACCACCTTTAGGCATTGCCTCCATAGCATAGCCCAATTGCCTGGCTGATTGCATGATTACCCTTGATCCCATAATGATTTTGGAATCATCCAAGGGTGCAACGCCGATTTCGTCTTCGGCTTCCTTAAAAGCCTCTGACAAATCTATGCCCCTATCCCTGAATTCGCCCTCTAAACTCCGCACAAAATTACCGCAGGCGAACACGGATGTTCCGCCCACATTGCTCGCGTGATAAATCATGCTTCCCTGCAACGACAGGGCAAAGGCAACGAAGTTCTTGTAGTACCCAGATAGAAAAGCTATCTTCCAAAAACTGCCCAGATTCTCTTGGCTAATTGCCAACCCCGCTTCAAGGATCAACACTTTCTTTCCCTTCCTGGCAAGTTCACGGGCAACCGTTGCTCCGCCAGGACCTGACCCGACAACAATAACATCATACTCTTTCATGATTACCCTCCTTGAAAAATAAGGGGATTGTCGCAACAACCCCCTTCTTGAAATTTTTGTTGAATCGCCTTTACTTTACATAAAAAGACGTAACATCTTTTCGGCGAGCCTCAATCTTTGCGGAGCCCCTGCTTGTTGCGGCTGCTCCAAATTGAGATTAAAAGAAACTATCGGACGGCCGAAGCAACGAGGTGACGGAATAACAAAACCCATCTTCTTAAATAACATGGCCACAAATGCCATGTTATCCTCATTAACAAGGAACCAATCCCTTTGCCTTACCTCTTCCTCGTAACCATGCTTCATCGCCCAAGCCAATGCTAACGCTTCGGCAAAACAGCCAAAGGTTCTTCCACGCGTATGGCGGGATATGCGGTATACGATAGCTCCCAAGACATATTTTAGCCCAGGGGCATAGGCGCACCCGGCATCCTGCCGTAACACTACGCTGCGACATTTATTATACTCACTTTCAATAAGATTAGGCGGGGTGGCAACATCAACTACTAACAGTTTCCTCCCCTCTTTTCTGATTAACTCCACCATTTCAGAGTTCAACCTTATTGTTTCACTATGAGTACAAGCTATGACGGCATCAACCTTGCCCATCCCTTCAAAGGTCTCGCAAGTTGCTATGCCATACTCGTCAGCCACATGTTCAAGGCCTCCAGAATTAGGTCCGACGCCGATAATATCATATTTCAGATTTACCAGCGTTTTTGTCATCATTTCACCTAAAAATCCATAAGCACCCAGGATAGCGATCCGACAAAAACCAGGCTTAAGACCGGATTCTTTTAACGCGCGTAGTGTCTCCTGCTTTAACAACCAGAATGTTCCATCATCGCCGATAGTGAAAAGCAGGTTAGGGAATTTTTTCTTCAACTCCTCCGCATCCTCATCCTCAAAAAGCCTCTTAGTATCGGCTGCCAACAGTATTACTTTTGCTCCTTGCTTTTCAGCCCACTCAACCGCGTTGACGAAATACTTTTTGGCGAGACGACGACCTCTGACTTTCCACATTTCTTCGGTTGTAAGATTAATGGCTCTAGTGCGGCCTGCAATAGCGCCGTTAAACCAATTTCTAGCAACGTTGGCGTGTATCGGTTGCTTTTTGTTTCCCCAATGAATTTTTCTGTCCAACTCATCTCTTAAGTTGGATATGAAAGCCACGTCAACCAGGGGTTGAGCGTTGAGCTTCCGCAACACCGTTCGCCAATCAGCCACCACTGCCGCCATTTTTAATGCCTTACCAATTACCGTCCAACCAGACATAGCCTTCACCTCCCTTTCATAAAATTATTATTATTGCGGACTATCCCACTTTTATTCTACTGTTATTATTTTTACATTCCTTTCGGAATGTTTGAATGAGCATTTTGTTATTGCCAATGGCTTTAAATTTATAAAACCATAAGCAAATAACAATTTTTTCTTTGTTTTTAGCCGCTTAAAATTACTTTTTTTTAATTTC
>CAYVXQ010000081.1:2477-4149 GCA_964454625.1 uncultured Candidatus Saccharibacteria bacterium | reverse complement strand
AAGCGAATTTTGCTTTTGAGCGAGCCGAAAAACTTTCGCCAAAAAGGCAGGAAACCTATACTGAATGGATAAAAACCGATTTATTAACCGGTGAATATCAAAAAGCCGAAGAAAAAGTTCAAAAATGCATTGAGCTAAATCCAGGACTATGGGAGTGCCACTGGCTAATGGATTTAACAAATATTTATCTTGGCAAATTTAAAGAAGTTGATGAAAAAATCCTAAAATCATCATACCCTTATGGAAGGATGGCCGAAGACTATCTCCTTCAGGTCGCCAAAGTATATGGGGATGTAAAATATTATCCGCCTTTGGTTGAAATTTATCAGAATATAATTTCGCGCTATGAGCCGAAAAATCCCCAGCATTACGCCTCATTGGCTTTTGTTTACAAACAACTTGGCCAGTTTGAGGATGCCAGAAAACAAGCCCTGAAAATTCTGGAGTTGGAACCGGCAGCCAAACCCGATGTGGAAAAATTTCTAAATTCTCTTGAACAATAAATAAATAACGGCTGGGAAATGAATGAAAGATAAAAAAAGATAAATGAAATAACTAAAAAAACAAATCTTCCAAAATTGCAAACGGCCGTTTGCGATTTTGGAAGAAAGGTTATAAAATAAAAACGCTAGATGGGCTAAAAATGCTTAAAATTGAAACGGCGGTTTAAAATTAAAATAGAAATTATTCAATAATTAAACTTGTGAAGTAAAAATGAAAAGCAAGGTTTTAAGAAAATGGATTTTAAAAAAGAGCTGTGAAATTCTTGCCACCCCGATTGATTTAATTTTATTTATTCTCTTTATGCTGGGAGAGGCTGGTTTGCATCCAGATGAAGCTCATTCGTTTGCTCTACTGGATAGAAGGTTTGGCCAATTACAGTTGGAGGGGAAAGACAGAATTATTAGAAACGCCATCTACAAAGCTCGAAATCAAAACTGGATTAAAAAAGACTGGAGATTAACACTGGAGGGGAAAAAGAGATTGGAAAATATTCTCCCCTCTTTTCTTCCTCAAAAACGCTGGAATAAAAAATGGTATTTAGTTATTTTTGATATTCCCGAAAACATGAGAAGGAAAAGAGATATTTTAAGAGAGAATTTAAAACTTTTAGGATTTGGGCAACTACAAGCAAGTGTTTGGATATCTCCGATAAATTATCTAAAAAATATTGAACAAATTATTAAAGATTACGATATTGAACCCTATGTTATTTTATCGGAAACTGATAAGTTGGGCAAGGAGAATTCACAATTGTTAGCAAATCGAATCTGGCAATTAGAAAAAATAAACAACGATTACGCAGAATTCATTTCGAACTGGAAGAAAACGAATAAATCGGAATTTTTCTGGTTAAACTTAAAATATTACAGCATCTTAAATGAGGATCCCCAATTGCCAGAAGAGCTTCTTCCTGAAGATTGGCTGGGAGAAAAAGCTTATCAATTAATATCAAAAAGCCAAATCAAATTCAAGCTAATTGAGGACTTAAAATAGACAGGAAAAATATTATTAAGAAAATAAGATTATTTAGTAGTGGGAAGTGTCAAAAATATAACAACGTAATCAGAATATCAATACCAGAATATAAATCTTCCAAAATCGCAAACGGCCGTTTGCGATTTTGGAAGATTTTGCTCGTTCAACTGAATATCCTTACCGCATATCCTTT
>CAYVXQ010000081.1:0-2377 GCA_964454625.1 uncultured Candidatus Saccharibacteria bacterium | reverse complement strand
CAAGAAATTATTTGCTCATTGTCAGAGTGGTGGTCGGAATACCGGGAACTTTGTAGTCATCAGTCCAGTCAGCAGTAGCTACACCATGACTTGCAATTGACCTGTCGGTCCAGACAAAGGACATAGGCGGCGTATTGTTGGCAGCACTAATAGCGCCCACATTCTCACCAGCATGGACTAAGGCATAAGTTTTGGTAATTGCCGAAGTGGCAATATCGGCAATTCTGAATTGAGTGCTGTTTGTGGTATTAGTTCCGCCAACCACCAAGACATTGCCTCTTAACTCGTAGGTCTTGGTTGTGCCTTTGGCAACTTGCTGCTCAGCATTAGCTTCAAAACCAAGATAATAAGTTCCGCTGGCATTTGTTCTGGCGAAAAAGCCAGTTGAGCCGGTCATTGCATTAGTGGCAATAGTTTTACCGGTAACCGCAGTATTTGTGCCCATATCCCAGATAGTAAAGGTATCAATTCCTTTAACATCATTCGTGGCATTACCAGCAGTTATGGTATAAATGCCATCATATGAAGGAGTCGTGACATCGTCGGTGCCAATTGAAAGACTATTCAAATAGCCACTTACGTTGAAGACAACCATTCCCCAACCAATATCAGCTGCTGAATCAGCGCTGACAGTCCACTTGTAAAGAGTCTGACTGCCGGCAGCCAAAGTAGCGAGAGGCAGGGTTCCGGAAGCCATGGTTGGCTTTGACTTTCTGACAACCATTTGCTTCTCATCGCCAGTACCGGTAATTGTCAAAGTATCGTCAGTGGTTTTCGCTCCGGAAGAAACTCCCTCATAAATGAAGCCGGTGGTTGCCAAAGTAATTTTTGGTTTGTCTCCGGTATCAGCGCCTTCAGCCATTGTCTTTAAGCTGGACTTGATTGTCAGGACAGCCGAGTCGTCCTTTGGAACATAAATTCCAACCTGACCGTCGGCAAAGGTCAAAGCGCCGCTTGAAAGATATCCGGTCTTTTCCTCAACAGTTCCAGCCGCGTCTTTGGGATAGCTCAAGGTTATAGCGCCAAGTTCGTCATCGTAATTAGCGCTGGCATTGGCAAGCTTTAAGCCCTTAACAATAAACGCTTCATTGGCAGCAGTAAATTTGTACTTGGTGAATTCCACTCCTGTGGAACCAGCAACAACTATCGCTTCAACCGGCGTTCCGGCGTCAACCGCAACACTCAAAGTTCCGCCTTGGGAACAGGTAATTTTGGGGCTTGGGTGATCAGCCAGGTTAAGATTGGCGCCAGTAAAAGTCAAAGTGACTCCCTTGCTGTTTTCGCCTTCAGCGTCATTTGCGGGCCAGACATCAGCGGCGATGTATTTGTTTCCGGTAAAGGTATTCAAGAGATTTGCCTTAACAATAAACTTCTTCTGGGCTCCGGCCGCGAAATCATAAGCCAAATTGGTAAATTCGGCTTTGTAATATCCGCCGCTTGAGCCAGCCGTCCCAACCAAGCTTAGATTAACCGGGCCTTTAATCAAAGTTCCGGCGTCATCGTACAAATTGACTGTCTGGACAATGGTATTGGCAGCAGTTGAACCATAACCAGAGTTGTCAAACGGACTGGTAACTCCATCGTCAGCGTAAAGTCTAACAACCAACTTGTTGAGTTTGACCGCGTCAGCTGTTCCGGCTGTAAGAATAATTCCCAAGGTCTCCACATCGCTTGCGCCCTTAACCACGGTTGTGGAAACCGGAGTTGAGGCCTTGGTAAGAGTCAATGTAGACCCGGCAACAGTCATCTGATAACCGTCCAAAGTGTTAGGAACAATCTTGGCAGCGGCAACATACTGGGCGGCGCCGGTGTCGTAAACATAGTTGGCGCCGGAAAGGTCAATGGAAAACTCAATGGTTCTGCCAGCTGAAAAGAGAGTGTCAACATCAGCTCTTACAGACAACTGCCTTGTTGCGCCGGCTGTCAAATCAAACGGGTCGGAAAATTCCTTCTGATAACCTGTTCCACCCACCCAGGTCGCTTCATCAGCGTCAGATAATGGACCAACCAATGTGGTGCCAGCTGTAAGGTCAACTATCTTAATATTCTTAAGATAATCCCAATCTTCGTTGGTTGCGGTTGTGCCCTCGGCAATCAAAACTCCAGCAGCAGATTTAATAGCGGCAGTGACTTTTATCTTTTTAACAGTGAAAGCTCTTTCAGCTGTTAAAGAGAATTTCAGGAAATCAACATTGGTGGTGTTTTGAGCAATGCTGCTTGCTGAAGGACCGTTAAAGCCAATTGTCAGCTGTCCGCCGGCAATGGTAACAACCTGGTCAGCGCTTGCCCAATTGTTTGTCAGAACTGGACCATAGCCATAAGTTCCGTCAACCGCGTCCAAATCGCTCAACTCATCCAGATAAAACTGGATGGTGTC
>CAYVXQ010000080.1:0-4156 GCA_964454625.1 uncultured Candidatus Saccharibacteria bacterium | reverse complement strand
TTATCAACTCGCCGACTCTTTCCAGTTCTCCTTTTTTATAATTTAATAAATCCGCCCTGGCCCTCTGCCAACCGGCCAGATATTCCTCTTTTAATTTTTGGCACTCGTCTAATTTTTTCTTTAATTCCTCTATACTTAACTCCTTGTTTTCTTCTCGCATCTTAATATTATATAAAAGTTTAAAACTTTTTTCAAGACTTTTTTATATTTACCCAACTTTAAACTTTTTATTACAAAATGGACATCTAATCTCGCCACAATTTGGTTCACCTAAAACAACAATCTCTAAATTCTCAATTTTGTTATCATCTTTTATTTTATTTTTATGGTGAACAATTTCATTCGTTCTTAAATATCTACCTATAAATTTTTCCACTACTAATCTATGCTCTAAAACATATCCTTTTTTATTACAGGAAAGATGATTTGGACTATAAACCGAAATATATCCAGAAGTATGATCTTTATACCTTCCTCCTCTCCAATATGGATTTTGCGGTCCTTTGTGGCTACCCCTATAGAACCTAATCTTTCTAATTTTAAATCTTGCTGTCCATCTGGAAATGGTTGTTATGTTTACACCGCACTCTTTGGCAATTTCTGAAACAGATAGTTTTTCTTCACAATATTTTGTCCTAAGCCAGTTTTTATCCTGGTATCTTTTCATAACTACCTTATATAAACTAAACTTTTAATTCTATTTTAGCAAATCCAAAGCAGAAGTCAAGAGTGCTAATTCATTAAAATTAGCAGCCTGCCCCGTACCATCCGAGCGAAGCGAGGATTGGTAGCGGGGTCAAGCCCCTCGATTGCTAATCAACACCGGGTGTTGATTATTGTTGGTTGTTTTTTCTTTTGCTACACCCCGTTAGAAGTCTTGGGCAGAAAAATTTTAAAGAAAATTTTTCTGCAAGAGAATAATCAAAAAATAGCTACAAATTAATTTTTAAGAAGTGCTAAAGCCTACTATACAACCGACTTCTAACGGGGTACAATAATCTAATGCCTGATTTTATTCAAAAAAACAAACCCCTAATATTTCTTTTAATCATAATAGCCGTTGCCGCTTTTTTCAGGCTATGGCAGTTGGATTCTATTCCGCCGGGACTTTATCCAGATGTGGCCATTAATGGGAATGAGGCCTTAGATTCTTTAAAGACCGGGAATTTTAAGGTGTTCTATCCAGAAAATAATGGCCGAGAGGGCCTTTTTATTTGGCTGATAGCTGCTTCTTTTTCCATTTTCGGAGTTAGCATTTGGTCAATCAAAATTGTCGCCGCCATCATTGGCATTTTAACCGTTTTCGGACTCTATTTATTAACCAACGAATTATTCAAAAATGCCGAGAAGTGTTCTCGGCATATTGCTTTGTTGGCGAGTTTTTTTCTGGCCATTTCATTCTGGCACGTAAATTTTTCCCGAATCGGCTTTCGGGCAATTTTACTGCCTTTTATTTTAGTTTTTGCTTTTTATTTTTTATTTAGAGGGTTTCGAACTCAAAAACTTCCAAATTTTATAATCTCTGGCATTTTCTTTGGACTGGGTTTTTATACCTATATTTCTTATCGTTTTATTGTTTTATTGCTACCTCTAATTTTAATTTGTTGGTGGCTGATTTACAAAAAGCAAAATCTCCAAAAACAATTTCTATATTCTATATTCTATATTCTAATTTCTATATTCATCGTCGCCTTGCCTATCGGCTTTTATTTTCTCCAAAACCCTCAAGATTTTATCAGCCGAGCCACCGGCATTTCAATTTTTGCTACCGAAAATCCAATCAAAGAATTCGGAAAATCTCTAATCTTGCATTTGGGAATGTTCAATTTTTACGGCGATCCTAATTGGCGTCATAATTTTGCTGGCTCCCCGATGCTTCTATGGCCTGTCGGAATTTTATTTTTAATTGGTTTATTTTATTCTCTCTATCGTCTTTACAAATCGGCGAAAATTCCATCACTACATAGCAGTAGAATTTTTTCCATTTTTGGGTTTTTAATTAGCTGGTTTTTTATAATGTTGTTGCCTGGGATTTTAACTTATGAAGGTATTCCTCATGCCCTAAGAGTCATTGGAGTAATTCCGGTAGTTTATATTTTTGCCGGTCTGGGTGGGTGGAAGGTATACCAGTGGCTTGATAAAAATGTTAAAGGTAAAAAATTACTTCTTTTTGCTGTCCTTTTTTTTCTTTTTACCGTAGGATTTCTCCAATTTGATAAATACTTTATTAAATGGGCTAATCGGCCTGAAGTTGCCGATGCTTTTTCAAGAGACTACGTCCAAATTGGAAATTATCTCAATTCCTTGCCGTCAGAAATACCAAAATATGTAATTGTTAATGTCTCAGGAGTACCAGCCTCCTATCCTGATGGCATTCCCATGCCAGCTCAAACCATAATGTTTATCGAAAGCATTAAATACGGTCAACCTCAAGCCACTTATTTATTGCCCGAAAATTTAGACCAAATTAAAATAGAAGAAAATGCAGTAGCGGTCAAAATGAGATATGAATAGTAAACTTACCAATATTATTGCCGGATGTCTTTTGGTCTTTGTTTTTTTAGTAGCGGTTTTTAGTATGAAAGATGATTCGGCAACCATGGATGAAGTAGCTCATTTACCGGCTGGTTATTCTTATTTAACTCAAAAAGATATGCGGTTAAATCCCGAGCATCCGCCTTTATTGAAAGATTTAGCCGCCATCCCTTTACTTTTTATTAATGGTTCGACGGGCTCACCACAAGGAGGAATAAATTTTCCTTCAGAAATCAAAGATTGGCAGGAAGATATTAATGGCCAGTGGGGCTTTGGCTATCATTTTCTTTATCGTTCTGGCAATCCAGCAGACCAAATGATTTTTTGGGGTCGCCTTCCAATGATTTTAATTTTAGTTTTAATTGGATTTTACATTTTTAAATGGGCTAAAGAATTGTTTGGTAATAAAACTGCTTTACTTTCTTTATTCTTATTCTCTTTTTCACCAACTTTTTTAGCTCACGGAAGATTGGTCACCACGGATGTTGGAGCAGCAGTTGGCGTATTTATTGCCACTTATTATTTTATTAAAGCACTTCAAGGCCCTACAAAAAGAAATATTATCCTAGCTGGAATTGCTTTTGGCATAGCTCAACTTTTAAAATTTTCAGTAATACTTTTAGTCCCCTTTTTTGGTTTTTTGGGTCTAATTTGGTGGTTAATTAAATCTGGTAAGTTACTTCCTACCCTAAAAATTCTAATTTTAGTTTTTATAATTGGCTTTACTTTAATCTGGCCGGTTTATCAATACCATGTCTGGAATTATCCTTCAGAGAGACAAGTTAGAGATACTGAATTTTTACTTTCTTCATTTGGCAATCGGCCTCTGGCCGATCTGGTGACCTGGATGGCTGATAAACCAATATTAAGGCCATATGCCCAGTATGCCTTAGGTCTTTTATTGGTACTCCAGAGAGGAGCCGGCGGTCATACTACTTATTTTCTCGGTGAAGTTTCGGC
Source organism: uncultured Candidatus Saccharibacteria bacterium (assembly GCA_964454625.1). Classification (GTDB taxonomy): domain Bacteria; phylum Patescibacteriota; class Minisyncoccia; order Minisyncoccales; family CG1-02-41-26; genus CG1-02-41-26. Next base: position 661 of record CAYVXQ010000080.1, on the reverse strand, counting down.
TGCCGGTTGGAAAAGTTATTTCCCCGTTGTTTATTTAATAAAAGAACCCTTACCTCTTCATATTTTAACTTTGATTGCCCTTTTATATGCTGCTTACCTAATCAAAAGGCCCTTTTGGCAAGATACTAAAAGAAGATTTTCTGAGTGGATAAAATCTCATTTTCCGGAATTTGCTATGCTGTGTTTTATTGGAATTTACTGGCTAACTTCTTTAACTTCCAATCTCAACATTGGGGTTCGCCATTTATTACCTGCTTTTCCCTTTACCATTTTACTAGTGAGCGCTATGACAGTAGGTTTATTAAAAAAACCCTATTTGAAACTAAAATATGGCCTTCTGGGGTTCCTTATTTTATGGCAGATCGCCTCAGTGCTTTCTATTTACCCTCATTTCCTGGCCTATTTTAATGAATTGGCTGGTGGGCCAAATAATGCTTATATTTATACTGTTAATTCTAATCTTGATTGGGGTCAGGATTTAAAGAGGTTAAAAAAGTGGGCAGATGAAAAAGGGATTGATAAAATTTATGTTGATTATTTTGGCGGCGGAGAGGCTAAATATTATCTAAAAGAAAAATATGCCCCCTGGTGGGGACAAAGAGACCCGAAGGAATTTCCGAGAGGAAATTATCTGGCAGTTTCGGCAACTTTTTTGCAAGGA
>CAYVXQ010000079.1:0-4280 GCA_964454625.1 uncultured Candidatus Saccharibacteria bacterium | reverse complement strand
AGCATCATCAAATGAAAATTCTATTGTCGCGGATTTTTTTGCTGGGAGCGGGACAACAGGGGCGGTGGCGGAGTGGTTGGGCAGGCGGTGGATTATGGCAGACATTGGCAAGCCAGCCAGTTTAATTATGCGCAAGCGCTTGATTGACCAAAATGCCAAGCCGTTTTTATACCAGTCAATTGGCGATTATCAAAAAGAAGCGTTTGCCTCGGCCAAACTTTATAAGCGGGTAGGCGATTTGGCGCAAATTGTTTTGCAATTATACGGCGCGATTCCTTTCGCTGACGAACAAAACCCAAACCGCAACCTTGGCTATATTAAAGAAAGCAAAACATTGGTTATGGTGGATTCGCCCAACAAACTCACTGGTTTGGCAACCTTGAAAAAAGTTCAAGAATTACGCAACGGATTTTTGGGCGGCTGGGGCAAGGTGGTGGTTTTGGGCTGGAATTTTACTTATGACATTACCGAGGCCATTCATTCGTTAAATGATGATAAGTTAGAGGTTTTGGTTATTCCGCCTGATTTGCTGGATAAGTTAAAAACCAAAGCCAGTTATAAAAGTTTAGTGGACAGCGGTAAAATTCGGTTTTCGTCTTTGCAGTATTTAACCGTTAAGCCAATAAAAGTTGAGGTATCGCCAGCCAGCCCAGATGAGGAAATAATTGTTGTAGAACTGGAAAATTATGTTTTGCTTTCGCCTGACAACATTCCGTTGGATGAAAAAGACAAAGAAAAGTTAAAAATATTAATTGCCAAAGACCCGTTGGCTTTGATTGAGTATTGGAGCGTTGACCCAGATTATGATGGCGTTACTTTTCGCAGCCAATGGCAGGATTATCGGGAAAATCAAGCCAACGACAAAGACCCTTTTCATATTATCTTAAAAGCTAAAGTAGTTGCGACAAAGAAATCGGGTCGGGCGGTATGCGTTAAAGCCGTGGATGTTTTTGGCTTTGAAAGCATTGTCATAGAAAAGCTGTAATTTATTTAATTTATGCCATCGCCAATCAGTATCGGCACAAGAGATGTGCCATTAAAATTAGCGCGGATTATTAGTCAAAAAGTTAATGAAGAATGGGAAAACGGCGCCTTGCTCAGCAAGGTTTCTTTGATTACTCAAGATTTATTGAAATTTTGGTTTCAAGAGCCACATACGCAAAACCGCAATTTTAATTTTCACGAAGGTCAAAAGCAGGCAATTTTGAATATAATTTATTTGCACGAGGTTTTGGGAGTTAAGGCCACGATAGACCTTTATGAAAAAATCGCTTTTGAGCTATTGGCTGAAATTGATTCTGTTGAGTTGAAAAAGCCAAAATACGAAATGCCAAAATATGCGGTTAAAATGGCGACAGGCACTGGCAAAACCTGGGTGATGCACGCTTTATTAATATGGCAATACTTAAATGCTAAAAATGAAAGCGAACCAACAGGCAGATTTACTAAAAATTTTCTTTTAGTGGCTCCCGGGCTGATTGTCTATGAGCGATTGCTTGACGCTTATTTAGGAAAAGAGAATGAAAATACTAGTCAGCGAGTTTTTGAAAAATCGGATTTATGGCAGTTTCAAGATTTATTTTTACCGCCTCAATACAGAGACGAGGTTTTTGGGTTTGTTCAGTCGGCGGTGGCTAAAAAAGAAGAAATTGGCTCTAAAATTACCGGAGATGGTTTAATCGCTATCGCTAATTGGCATTTGTTTATGGAAAAAGAGGAGGAAGGGGACGGGATTGTTGATAATGACGCGGCTTTGGATAATCCGCAAGAAGTTATTAAGGATATTTTGCCGGTGAGGCCCGGTATAAGCGGTGGTAATGTGTTGGAAGCGCTGGACGCTAATTATTTGAGCGGCAAGGAAATTGATTTTTTGGCTGGTTTGTCTGATTTGTTCACAATGAATGACGAGGCGCATCATATCCACGAAAACAAAGTTTACGGCGAAATTAAAGAGGTTGAATGGCAAAAAAGTTTAAACAAAATCTCTGCCAACAAAGGCGAGAAATTTGTTCAAGTTGATTTTTCAGCCACACCTTATGATGTAACTGGCAGCGGACAGAGAAGAGTTAAACATTATTTTCCGCACACAGTTGTTGATTTTGATTTAAAAACAGCGATTAGGGCTGGCTTGGTAAAGACCATTGCTATAGATAAAAGAAAGGAAATAGTTGATTTGCCCTTGGATTACAGTGCGATTAGAGAAAACAATGAGCCGATTGCGCTTTCCGATGGGCAAAAACTAATGTTAAGGGCTGGCTTGAACAAATTAAAGATTTTAGAGCAAAACTTTGTTGATTTCAGCAAGGATAAAAGCGGGGCGTCGGAAAAATATCCAAAAATGATGATAATGTGCGAGGATACAAAAGTAACGCCTCTATTGGTTGATTTTCTAATTAGCGAGGGTTTAACAGAAGAAGAGATAATCAGAGTTGACTCTAACAAAAAGGGCGAGATACCGGAAGCGGAATGGAAGGACTTAAAGCAGAAATTATTTAACATTGATAAACGCAAAAATCCTAAAATAATTGTTTCGGTCTTGATGTTGCGGGAGGGTTTTGATGTAAATAATATTTGCGTAATTGTTCCATTGAGAGCTTCCAGCACTCCAATTTTGGTTGAGCAAACAATTGGCAGGGGTTTGCGTTTGATGTGGAGGGAGTCAGAATATCAAGAAATAAAACAAGAAAATATCAGACGGTTATTAAGAGAGAAAAAAGAGCCAAAAAACTATTTTGATTTGTTGTTAATAGTAGAGCATCCGTCTTTTATGCAGTTTTATGATGATTTATTAAAAGATGGGCTATTGGGCGAGGTAGAGCAAGACCCTAAAGACAGAGAGGAGGTGTTAGGCGATATTATAAAAGTTGGCTTAAAGGAAAATTATCAGCAATATGATTTATATTGGCCGGTTATTATTAAAGAATCAGACGAGGAGTTGGTTGAAGGAGATTTTGGCATAGAAAAATTAGATCCATTTATTACTTATGATTTAGAAAGTTTGCAAAAATTTTTCAAAAAAGATGGAGAAGAATTTGTTTCCGAAGAGATAACGGTTAAGACACGATTTGGCGACTATATTGTCAACGCAAATTTATTTAACGCTCAAAGCTATAATGAGTATTTGGGCAAGATTATTGATGTGATAGTTAATCGTATGGCGAGAATTGGCAGTAGGAGGAATAAAGTTTTTCCGGTGATGCAGATAAATGAAGGTGAGCTGGTTAAAATCATTGATGTTTATGTTAGAAATAAGCTTTTTGGAAAAGAATTTGACCCGTTTGTTGATAATAATTGGAAGGTTTTGTTATTAAGGAATGGTATTGTTACTCAGCATATTATCAAGGAAATTGGCAAAGTTATTTTGGAAATGCAAAATAATGTAGAGGTGGGCGAGGCCAAGGTTGAAAAAAGATATTTTTCCGAAGTGCTTGAATTGCGAATGCGAGAAAATTATTCTTTGGAAATTACAAAAACAATTTATGAGAGGTTGCTTTATCCGTCAAATAAAGGGGATTTTGAAAAGGATTTTTTGATTTATGCGGATGCTGATTCGCAGGTTGAAGCAATTATGAAAGTTAATGAAAACTATCATAATTTTGCTTATGTCATATATATCAGAACCGATGGGTTTTTATCCACGTATAGGCCTGATTTTATTATTAAAACAAAAAATAAAGTTTATTTGATTGAGACAAAGGCGGAAGATGAAATGTCAAACGCTAATGTCCAGAAAAAACGGCTTGCGATATTGGATTGGCTTGGCCGGATAAATAAACTGGAGCCGCAGGATAGATTGGAAAAAGAATGGGAGTACATTTTATTAAGTGAAAGTCATTTTTATGGATTAAGTAAAAATAGCGCTTCTATTGAGGAAATATGCGAATTAGCCAAAGTGAGTCGGGTCAGTGCATCCGGAAAATTACTTTGATTTTTAACAAAAAGTCAAAAAATAATTGAGAAATAAAGCAATATGAATGGACAAAACAGGGCAAACATAAAAATAGGGGCAGACGTTGAGGTTGCCTTAAAGGCAGACCAAAAAACAGGCAAGCTTACTTACGGGAAAGTGGCGGATATTTTAACTAACTCAAGTTTTCACCCAAGGGGTATTAAAGTTCGCTTAGAAAACGGCCAGGTAGGCCGAGCGCAGAAGGTTATTTTAAGGTAAATCTATGGGATTAAATCGTTGTAAAGAAAATAATTTAATATTTTATTGTAGATAATTTTGATTTGACATTGATTTTTAGATATGTTATATTTAAATCACTAAAACCGCCCGC
>CAYVXQ010000078.1:0-4290 GCA_964454625.1 uncultured Candidatus Saccharibacteria bacterium | reverse complement strand
TTTTAAATTGCGGAACCAATGTCTTTTCGGTGTCATTTTAGCATGTTAAATACGAATTATTGTTTGTGCTATATTATTTATGCTATTATGTAGAAAATGATTGCTGGGGTCAGCTATGACAAAAAAACCATTTAACAAAAAAATACTTCTGCTGAGTTTCGCAATGTCGGGCCTTTTCTTTTCTTCAACAGCCAAAGCGGTTTGCCCAGTTTGCACCATTGCCGTTACCGCCTGCGTTGGCTTGGCAAGATGGCTGAAGATTGACGACTCTATTAGCGGGCTTTGGATTGGCGGACTGATTGTTTCTTTAATCGCCTGGACTATTGATTATTTAAACAAAAAGAACATAAAATTTGGCGGCCGAAAGCCATTGGTGGTAATCGGTTATTATGCTTTAATTATTCTGCCGCTTTATTTCACCGGCATCATCGGCCATCCTTTTAACAAATGCTGGGGGCTTGACAAGCTGATTTTAGGCATTATTATTGGCAGTGTCTTGTTTGCCGCTGGAACAATCCTTCATAATTACTTTAAAAAGAAAAATAATAACAAGTCGTATTTTCCTTTGCAAAAAGTAGCCCTGCCCATTATTCCTTTGGCTATTTTCAGCATAATATTTTATTTTCTAATGCGTTAAAAATTAAAAATAAAGATATGGAACAGACAACAGCTCAAAAAATTCAGGACTTTATTGACAAAGTTGACTCAATGAAAAAACAGGAAAAAATGGATTTATCGTCAGACCAGGATTTAACCCTTGCTATTATGAATTTGGTAAGCATTGAAGAACACTTTTTCTTTTCCGGAGCAAAAACCGGTAAAACCGAATACTATGATTTAATTAAAAATGTTAGGGAAATACGAAAGGGCTTGCTGAAAAAAATAGTCAAAGAAACAGACCAAAGCGAAAAATGGTGCATATCCAAACACCTCTTAGCCGCTTCTATGCGCTTAATGGAAGTTGGCACCAAACAGCTCGGTATGAATAAAAAAGATAAAGCGTATGATTTGTTCGGCAAGGCGTATAATCTTTATTCTTTATTTTGGGCTCTTAATATGCAACTGATTAACCCCGGTGATTTGAAAAAAATTGACGATAATGCCATCAATGTTCATGACAAAAAGCCCGAAGGATTTTTAGGCAAGCTGGGCGAGTTAGTTAAAAAAGCCATTAACTGCTGCTGGGAGTAATTGGCCGCCCCCGGTTTTACAAATTAAAATCAAAATATATGACAACAACAGAAACATTCACAAAACAATATCTTAAAACCAATTTACCTGATATTATGGTTGGCGACATTATTAAGGTTTACCAAAAAATCCCTGCTTTTGCTAAGGCCGCCGCTTCGGCTAAAACCTCAGCGGAAAAGTCGGCAGGTAAAAAAGATGGCGAAAGAATTCAAATTTTTGAAGGAGTTGTTTTAGCCATAAAACACGGCAAAGGCATTTCAGGCACCTTAACTGTGCGAAAAATCATCGGGGGCATAGGCGTGGAAAGGATTTTTCCTTTACATTCACCGAGTATTGAAAAAATTGAAATTGTCGGCCGCAATAAAGTGCGAAGAGCCAAGCTCTATTATTTACGCGAAAAAGCCGGCAAAAAGGCTAAGCTCCAAAGAAAATCCTTTGTGCCAGAAACTCCTGAGGAGAAAATAGAAAAAAAACAATAAGAACTTTGAATTACGAAATGTATCCAACGTGTCATTCTGAGGGAGTGGAACGACCGAAGAATCTGACGGAGATAGCCGTCATCCTGAGGGTAATCCCGAAGGATCTCAATGGTTGAGACCCTTCGGCTATCGCCTCAGGGCGACACTGCGTGTCGGATTCCTCGCTAACGCTCGGAATGACATATTTCGGGCTATTTCGTAATTCAAAGTAAGAAGAAAAAAAAGCGGGCGTGGCGAAACCGGTACACGCGCAGGATTGAGGATCCTGGCTCTTTTGAGCTTGTGGGTTCGATTCCCACCGCCCGCACATAAATTTTTGCTATGCAAAAATTTATCCCAAAATACAAATTACTCACGTAAATTACAAAAACTATGGACGATTAGCTCAGCCGGCCAGAGCGCCCGCCTTACACGCGGAAGGTCGCAGGTTCAAATCCTGCATCGTCCACTCTGATTGTTTTTTCACAAAAATTCAGTAGAATATAGGTGTGAAATAGAAATTTAAATAAGGGTAAGGTATAGAGCTCTATACGGGCAAAGCCCTATAGGGCTTTGCCCGCCGAGCCCGACAAAAAACGCAAAGCGTTTTTTATATAGGGCCGTGGTAGCTCATGTAGTAGAGCGCAATTCTGAAAAAATTGAGGTAGCCAGTGCAAGTCTGGCCCACGGCACATTAGAGCCGCTTAGCGAGCTCGCGAGATTAGCGGCTCTTATGCCCGCCGAAACGTAGTGTAGTCGGGCTCACCAAGTATTCAAACCAGCCCGCCTACACCCTTGCTTTCAACTCGGGCTTCGGCGAGGCGCAAGAATAAGTAAAGCTCGCTTCGCTCTCTAATTTATTCTAACGCGGGTGTCGTATAGTGGTTATTACATCGGCTTGCCAAGTCGAGTACGGCGGTTCAACTCCGCTCACCCGCTCAACTAAAGTTGAGCTTAAAATAATTAAAATCAACAATGGGACGGGGACAGACAATGGGACGGGGACAGTCCTGGGACTGTCCCCGATTACGCTCCTGTCCCCGATTACGCTCCATAGTTGAAAACAAACAGGTTAAAAATGGCCTCCTTACCTCACGAAGGGAAGCCATTTTTAATTTTGCAATACAGTACAAAAAAAATACCCCTAAAACTCGTGTCAAGCAATTTAACTATCTTACCGAAACGAGGTCTGGTTCGGTAATATATTTTCTTACCGAAAAAGGTTTTAATGTTTTATCCAAAGCGACTTTTGAAGAATTGTTTTTTGACTTGTAGGCCTCAACAAGCAAATCAAGTTTTTTATCAATCGCTCTTTTCAATTCAGCAGGATTAAGGTTATCGTAAATCTCTTTAAGTTTTTGTTTTGTTTTCTCCGGAACACTTTTGCTCTCCATTACTCGCTGGTATGGCGTTTTGGCTTTTTGATGCTTGCGATGTATTTTACCTTGTATTCTGATTTTTTCTTTTAATTTAATCTGAGGCTGGAAAAAATTCTTAAATAATCTCAACTCGTTGCGGTAAAGGTCATTCAAGAGACGTTGTTCTTTGGCTGTATCGTATCTCAGCCAGCCAACGAATCTTTTAACATGGGTTTTGTTCTTTTGCTCAACAAAGCAGTTATCATTTTTCTTGTAGGGACGGGATCTGGTGAATTCTAATCCCTGCTCCTGACAATAACCAAATAAATGATAGTTCAGAAACTCTGTTCCGTTATCAGGATGTATGCCTGACCAGGGAAAGGGGAACCTGCTTTTCGCCCTATCCAGCCCCGAGATTGTGTTTAATTGTCCTCTGCCCAAGATCACTTCGCCCTCCCACCAGCCCGTGGCAATGTCGGTTGAAGAGAGTGTGTTCAGAAATTCGCCGGCTGCTGACTGACCGCAGTGTTCCACCAAGTCAATTTGCGTGTTGCCTAACTTATCTCTGTCCCATTCGTCAGGAGTTTTAACCGGTATTATTTGATAAAGCAAAGGGTTGTCTTTGTGCTTGTATTTGTTGTTTAGTCGTTCAACCTCTTTTTGATGTCTTAAAATGTTATCAATTGTTTTGGTAGATACCTCCTTCAGCTTTCGCGCTGTCTCGTTTGAGCAGGTTAATTCGTCTAACTTTCTTAGTCGGTCTGTTTCTTGCTCCAAGAGGGGCTTTAACCGTTCACCACAAGGTCGGTCAAAGAGCCGCCAGCAAACAACCAGAGCAGATTTTACAGCTCCGTCATACTTTCTTTGTCTTTGTTTTCGTTCCTGAGGTGATTTATCTAAACTGCTCTTTGGCTTTAATTTAGCCACAAGGTATTTCCTGCAAAGCCCTGTTCTTTTTTCAGCTTCATCTAATAATCTACCTCTTGCCTTTTTGCTTTTGATTTTTAAGTACTCTTTTCTCAATTCCTTTAGGTATTGGTTTCCTGATAGCATATCCATAAAATACAGAGGGCTAATTTGTCTGACAATGCCTTTGTCCTTCAGGAGAAAGGCATCGCAGGATAAATTAACCAATTATTGCTCTGTATTCTATTATACTTTCGGTAAGATTTTAAATTGCAGAACCAAGACCCTTTCGGTAAGATTTTATATTACTGATTGCGAACTGTGCATAATGCAAGATACATATTGGACTCTTTAAGGTCTAATTTGCATGCTTGTAA
>CAYVXQ010000077.1:0-4328 GCA_964454625.1 uncultured Candidatus Saccharibacteria bacterium | reverse complement strand
TTGCCTTAGGTTCAATTTTGGGTTATTATGCCCGTCAATCAATTGCCAAAAGAGACTGGAAGACAATCGAGGCCAAACTTCAAAAGAGAATCTTAAAAGCTAGAGAGGATTCTGAGCAGATTTTTAGCGAAGCCAAAGAAAAAGCCAGAAATTTAATTGAAGCAGCTAAAACTCAAGAAGACCGAAGAAGAACCGAACTCTTAAAAACTGAACAGCTATTACTAAAAAGAGAAAATATTTTAGACCAAAAAATTTCTGACTTTGAAAGAAAACAAAAAGAATTTCAAGAAAAAGTAGAAAGACTCAGGCAGATTAAAGCCAGCCTAGAAGATTTAAAAGCCCAGGCTCTGGAAAATTTAGAAAGAATTTCCGGCCTTCCCAGAGAAAGAGCCAAGGTAGAGCTTTTGGAAAATTTGGAGAAAGAATACCAAAAAGAAATTCTAGAAAAACTAAAAAATCTGGAAAAAGAAGGTTATCAAAAACTGGAAAAAAGAGCTAAAGAAATTCTAACTACCGCTATCCAAAAATGCGCTCTATCTCAGGCTCAGGAAATCACCACCACTACTGTTTCCCTACCTACTGAAGAAATCAAAGGCAGAATCATTGGTAAAGAAGGAAGGAATATCAGAACTTTAGAAAAATTAACTGGGGTGGAAATAGTGGTAGATGAAACTCCGGAAGCGGTGGTTATTTCTGGCTTTGACCCAATTAGAAGGCAAATTGCTAAATCAGCTTTAGAAAAATTAATCCAGGATGGCCGAATTCAGCCAGCCCGAATTGAAGAAAAAGTTGAAGAGGCTCAAAGGGAAATAGCTTCTCAGATAAAAGAGGCAGGAGAGGCGGCAGTTTATGATTTGGGTTTAGTCGGTTTTGACCCTAAATTAGTTCAATTGTTAGGTAGATTGAGATTTAGAACTTCTTATGGTCAGAATGTTCTACTCCATTCAATTGAAGTTGCCCATTTAGCCAGTGCCTTAGCCTCAGAAATTGGCGCCAACTCTTTAGTTTGTAAAAAAGCCGGTTTATTCCATGATATTGGTAAAGCGGTTGACCAACAGGTAGAAGGTTCCCATGTTGACATTGGAATTAAAATTTTAGAAAAATTTGGTCAGGGTCCAGAAATAATTTCGGCTATGAAATCTCATCATGAAGAATATTCTTATGAAAGCTTAGAAGCTATCATTATTCAGGTTGCTGACCAAATTTCCGGAGCCAGACCAGGAGCCAGAAAAGACACCTTAGAGAGTTATTTGAAAAGACTGGGAGACCTGGAAAATATTGCCTTAGCTTTCCCTGGTGTGGAAAAGGCCTGGGCCTTACAGGCTGGCCGAGAAATCAGAGTCTTTGTTAAACCAGAAGAGATTGATGATTTAGGAGCTAAAAAATTGGCCAAGGACATTGCTACCAAAATTCAAGAAGAACTAAAATATCCCGGAGAAATAAAAGTCAATGTCATCAGAGAAAGCCGAGTAATTGAGTATGCCAAGTAACTTCCTCATTTTTTCACGATCGTGAAATTTTGAGGAAATTTATTCGGAGAAATAAACAAAGTGGCGGAATTCCGCCACTTTTGTTTTTGAGTATTTATACTACCAAATCCGAACCTATTTTGAACGAAATTGACTGCCGCGCTTCGCTCGGCGCAAAACCGACGCTCGGGCAGGGCGGGCAGAAAAGGAAGCAAGGGGGAAATGAATGCCCGCCCCGCCCTCGCTTCCGGCGGGCATTTTTTCGGCGGGCTTATTATATCAAATTTCCTTCACAATGTCGTAATCGTCTATGTTCTCATTTATCTGCGCAGCAAGATTGATATAGCCATTTATGTCAGAAACAAAATCGCCCCACTTAACCGGATGAATATACGAATGGTCGTCGCCAGTATGAAGTTGCCCGCAACTACCACTTCTACAAACTATTGTTTTCGGTTGCTTTCTATTGAACATATTCTTTCCTAAAATCGGAAATAGGGTATCTGTTCTCCACTTGATACCATAGCAATGCGGACAACCAAGCGATTCGACAAAATATGTATAACTACCATTTTTATCAGGGAGGACAACTGCCAACATCGCATTAGTGGTACTTGTGCGGTCTCCTCTGGTTTTTTCTCGCAATGAGTACGAAATTTCCCAAGGTATCCATTGATCGCCCTCATTCACGCCGAATTCCTTCATGCCCTTTGAAATTAAAACGATCGAAACACTGCTATCAAAAATTTTATCACGCAAGTGCGATTCTATTGCTTCATCTTTGAACGCACCGAGATCGTCATCATCTCTTTCGCCCTTGTAAATGTGGTCGCCTTCAAAAAGCTGTTCTAATCTATCTACGGATTAGTTCCTTTCACAAATAGCGCAAACAATGCGGCAACCAGTGTAATTGTCCAACCCCGCAGGAAAAATAAATTGCCGGCCATTCGGTTTATGGCCCCTTGGATAAATTCAAGATGTTTGCGCTTGTTTTCCATATTTAGAATGTTGCTTTTGTCTTCATATAACCTTGAGTTCCATTTGTAAATTTTTACTCTCTTTTTCAACAGTTCTAAATAAATCGGGTTTATTGTCTAATTCTTTCAACCTTTTTTCTGCAATTTTTACGTATTTTTCGTTTGTATCAATTCCAATATAATTTTTCCTAAGCCTTTTCGCCGCCACCGCAGTTGTTCCACTTCCAATAAAAGGATCAAGGACAATGGCATTTTTTGAAAAAGCGGAGAGCTTAATCAAATATTCGCAAATAGCTAATGGCTTTACGGTCTTATGGTCGTTATATTCTCCCTTTTCTTTCTTTGTCGGCTTTGGCAATAAAAATGCTTTATCTATTAACTCATTGATACTTTCTACTGTAAAAACATTTGCCGGATACATATTGTCTCCAATCCGCACATTTGTATTAAATAAACCGACTCCGTGCTTGAGCATATTGTTCAAGTAGGTTTGGTTAGCCGGTTTTTGAGCCATTGCGATTGGCTCAAAACAAGATTTTATTTGCGGGGTTTTCCAACCGTTTAGTTTTTCCCTGATTTTCGCTTTTTCTTTTTCATCTATGTCCATTTTTTTAATGAAGTGGTCAACGCCCATTGCTTTTGCCTGATTTTGGGTATAGAGCCACATAAAAACGTCTCTAATTTCAAAACCAGCATCATCTATCGCGGAAGCCATTCGGTGATATAACCGGGGGCTGGAAAAAGAAAAGAAAAATCCACCCGGCTTCAAAATTCTAAAAATCTCTTTGGAAATATCTAAGTACCAAGCATAAAATCTCTTTCCTTGTTCTCTATCAAACTTCATGCCCGCCGGAAGAGATTTTATTGTATATTGGTTATCTTGATTAGAAACTTTGTCGTAATCCCAATTATTATCCAGTTTATCCAAGAAATAAGGAGGGTCGGTTAAAACAACGTCAATGGAATTTTCCTCAATTTGGGGAAGCAATTCTAATGTATCCGCACAAATAATCTTATTTATGAATTTATTGTTTTTCATAAATTATTTCTTAGATGGATTTTTTCCATTAAATTCTTTATATAATATCCTGTAAATTTTTTCTCTTACCTCCTTATCAAAATTTCTAACAAAATTTGCGTCCGCCAATTTTATAACTCTGCCCTTGTCATCATAAACCCATCTATTTCTGTCGCCCCTATTGCACTTTTGGCACTGTGGAATAATATTACCAGCCACAAGCGGTTTGTTAGGGTCCATATGCGCTTTTTGCAAAATTGTTTTTGTGCCAGGCCAGTGGAAATGAGGCTTACTTTCTTGAGATCCGCAAGTTGCGCAACGATAGTTATATTTTTCCTTAATCTTTTTCCAGTCGCCGGTTTCTGCTATTCGGTGTCCCTTCTTAAATCCTGGGTATGGTTGTTCCAGTGAATAAAGCTGATAGGATCCTCGTTTTATGTTGAGAACAATATTATCCCTGCCGCCGGCTACAATCCACCAGCCCGCTTGCGCGCCTAAATGTCTCGCTTGTTGGACATCGTTTGTGGCAGGATAAAAACTTCTTACAAATTTTGTTAATTCTTCTTTAGAAACAATTCGTGTTTTTGGATAGTCATAAGCAAGATACACTAAAACTAAAGCATCTTTTGTAAAATTACCTTGAGAATCGTAAAGTTTCGGCAATTTTACACCGAATTGTTTTAGATAATTTCCGTGATATTCACGAATAGTTTTATAAATACTTTCTATTGATTTTTTGTTTAAGATAAGATGGTCTAACATAAATTTATTTGATCAAATTTTCTATTGAAACACCCAACGCTTTGGCAATTTTCGCCATAGTTTGAACGCTTGGCTTATTAACCGCACCGCTTTCGACTTTCA